>JAEYRK010000066.1 GCA_023435645.1 Bacillota bacterium | reverse complement strand
CATAGGGGGTGTAGGCAGTACTGGAAAACGATTAGCCTATTTTCGAGTGGGTTTCTGCATGCTAGTTCGTTTCGCGAGCGACCGACGAAACGATCAGGGAGGAGCGAAACGTAATAGACGCATGCAGGAACTCCCGAAAATAGAGCTTGTTTTCCGGTACTGCCTACATCTTCCTATGAAGATGGGTAAACTTATCCGTTCGGAGGTTCAAGAAAGATCCTCAGTAGAGAACGGAATGGTTCCTTACCAATCAGTTCTTGACACAAACGAATCCAATGTTATACTAGAAATTTCCAAGCATATCATATATAATAACAAGTACAAAAAAATCAAAGGAGGATGAAAATGAAGCAAATCAAACGGTTAATTCGATTGTTGGCGCTTGTGATGGTGTTATCCGTCCTATCGCCCTCCATGATACCCTTAAACACTACATCCGTGGCGCAAGCGGCTACGGTTAAGCTGAATAAGAAGACTCTGACCCTGGAGGTTGGGAAATCGACTACACTGAAGATAACAGGGACGAAGTCTAAGATTACCTGGTCATCCAGTAACAAAGCAGTTGCTACCGTAAATACCAAGGGCAAGGTTACTGCCAAGAAGGCGGGGAAAGCGACAATCACTGCCACCGTAAATAAGAAGAAGTACAGCTGTACCGTTACTGTAAAAAAAGCAGTGGATCCCTATATAAAAAATGCACCCTTCAGTGCTCAGGAAGCAACACTGGGAAAGATCAAATTCGTATATCCGAAGGACTTCACCAATCAGGTCATTACGGGGGAGGGAAGTCAGCTAATGACCCTGCTGTATCCAAAGAATGCTGATTCATTAAGCGGAACCCCCTACCTTACGATCTATATAGAGGAAACAGATGGGTCAAAGCCGGATTCATGTGAGGTTCAGAAATTTATTGAGAACAACTATAACCAGAAGATGATTGAAGAGCAATTTGGGGTAACACTAGGTACATCCATATCGAATCTTAACATCAGCGAGCTTCAGGCTACATTAGGAACCGCCTATAAGGTGGAATTTGATCTTGTGCTCACAGAGCCGGTCTCTATAACAATGCCGCAGTCCATCTATGTACTATTCCTGGATCAAAATTTATTCATACTTTCTATCTCAGACATTGGCGACGGTGATCAGCGAAAGCTTACAGAAATAGCTGAGTATATGATAAATTCTCTTAGGATAATAAAATAATGCATCTAACTTTATCAAAAAGCCTCCGGCCCTTATGGGTGATGGAGGCTTTTTGCTGTGTCAAGAGACGAAAGTATTACAAAAATTGTAAAATATTACACTAGCAATTTCCATAATATGGGTTTATAATATAGCATGTGGGATTTTGCCGGGGTATTTTAGAGAGGACGATCGGTGCTACTCGCGTGTGCGCTTTATCGTCAAGCGGTTTGGATAAAATGGACAGGAGGAACAGGGATATGGGCCAGTTTAAGGGAACCTTTCAACGGTATGAGAAGAAATACTTACTCGATGAAAAGCAATATGAGATGGTATTACAAAGTCTTGAGGATAAGCTAACGATAGATGAGTATGGCAGAACCTCCATCTGCAATATTTATTTTGATACACCGGATTACAGGCTGATCAGGACCTCCCTTGATAAACCGGTATATAAGGAAAAGCTGCGGCTAAGAAGCTATGGAACTCCCTCGGGAAGTGATACGGTTTTTGTGGAGCTTAAAAAGAAATATAAGGAGGTAGTCTACAAAAGGCGTGTGAAGCTAGATTTAATCACAGCGGAGCGTTACCTATACGAAAATATCCACCCTGCGAAGGATTCACAGATTATGAGGGAGATTGACTGGTTCCTTACCTTTTATCGTTGCCTTCAGCCGACGATGTACATCTCCTATGACAGAATCGCCATGTATGGCAGCAATGACCCGGAGCTGAGGGTCACCTTTGACTGGAACCTACTTTATCGGAAGGAGGAGCTCTGTCTGGAGAGCGGGACATGGGGTAACCCAATTCTACCGGATGGCTACCATTTGATGGAGCTGAAGCTTCCCGGTGCCATGCCACTCTGGCTATCTCATATATTAAATGGGATGAATCTATACCCTACATCCTTCTCGAAGTATGGGAGGGGATATCAGCTCTCACTTCTTGAAAATCAAAAAATACGTAAAGGGGATATAAGATATGCTTAACTCGGTTTTAAAGGATACCTTTTCATTGGAGATGTTTGTGATCTGTTTGGCCTGCTCACTGCTGCTGGGTGGTATACTCGCCCTAATCCACAAAAGCTTTTATGCCAGCAGCAAGGGCTTTGTCATTACATTGGCTATTCTGCCTGCCATTGTCCAGATGGTAATTATCATGGTGAACGGTAATTTGGGCACAGGGGTTGCGGTTATGGGTGCCTTCAGCCTGGTCCGTTTCCGATCGATCCCCGGAAATGCGAGGGAGATCAACAGCATCTTTCTGGCTATGGCAGTTGGTCTGGCAACCGGGATGGGATATCTGGTAGCTGCAGGGATATTTGTTGCTGTTATTGGTGGTATCAGTATCCTCTATAATATGACCGGCTTCGGTGAGCCGAAGCATAGGATGAAGGAGCTTAAAATCACAATACCTGAATCCTTGGATTATAACGGAGTATTTGATGATTTATTTGATATGTATGTAAAGAAGCAGGAGCTGATTCAGGTGAAAACCTCCGGGATGGGAAGCCTATATAAATTAACCTACCGGATCATCCTAAAGAATCCGGAGCATGAGAAGGAACTGATTGATAGCATCCGCTGCAGGAATGGTAATCTTGAAATCCTCTGCGGCAGAGTGGCTTACAATAGCGAAGAGCTATAGGGAAGGAAGGATCGCATGGATAGAAGATTACGCTTATCAGGAATACTGCTGGTGGCTATCATAACGTTAATGACCGGGTGTTCCGCCAAAAAGGATCAACAGGAAACCGGGATCAAGGGGGGCCCTGATGCCGTACAGGCCAGCTCAGACCTAGAGGGGAATTCCATAAACACCGTAGGCAGTACGCCGACTGCATCTGCTGAAAAGAGGGAGTCTCATCCGGTGGCAGGATCCTTTGGAGCCTCAACAGTAACTGTGGATACAGGATTTTCAGCCAGGGATCATGAAACAGAGTATGATGACAGTACTGCAACTCATATTACCCTGGAGGGGATGGATATAAAAATTAAGGGAGAGGGTGCAAAGGCTTCAGACGGCATCCTAACCATACAGACAGAAGGGACCTATGTAATAACCGGAGCTCTTACGGAAGGCCGGCTGATTGTTGATGCCGGAGATGAGGATAAAATACATATTGTGTTACAAGGGGTAAGCATTGATTGCTCAGACAATGCTCCCATCTATATCAAGAAAGCAGATAAGGTATTCCTTACCCTCTCCAAGAATACGGAGAACACCTTAACGGACGGAAAGGAGTACAAGCTTGCGGATGGGGACAAGATGGATGGTGTTATTTTCAGCAGGGCTGATCTGACCTTGAACGGGGAAGGAAGCCTTAGGATTACCGGTAATTATAAGCATGGGGTAGTTTCCAAGGACGATCTGGTGTTTACCGGTGGTAATTATCAGATAACGGCCATCAAGGATGCTATCAATGGTAAGGATTGCGTAAAGATATGGGATGGGAACTTTCTTCTTCACTCCATGACAGGAAAGGGCATTGAATCAAAGAATGATGAGGATAACACGAAGGGGTATGTCTATATCTGTGGGGGCAGCATAAAAGTAACCGGCTGCAAGGAGGGAATCGACAGTAGGGTAATTGCCATAGCAGGCGGTGTTCTTGATATTACGACGGTAGAGGAAATCGCCGGGTCTACGGATTCGGCCAATGAATAATCCCTTCCTGTGGATGGGAAGCCACAGGGCTATCAGTCAAGGAATTATATAGGGGAGGATAAAAGATTATGAAGACAAACCGGAGATGGTTTGTACTGTTGGTGTCGCTTACGGCTTTTGCCTTAGCAGGCTGTAATAGAATGACTGTTAAAACGGTGATGGGAGGAACAGAACTAACTGCCCCCATTACGGTGAAGTCGGAGGAGCCTTTGGATATCACTGTTTCGAAGGATGGAGGGATAAGCTTTTCCCTCTCAGACTTTTTCATCTATAAGGACTCTGAGCTGCAAATTCTAAGTAACAAGCCGTGTGAAATTTATTATACGCTGGATGGTACTGATCCGGATCAAAATCAGCTCCTATATCAGAATCCAATCAAGCTGATTGCTGCGGAGGGAACAAAGGCGGTCTGTATCAGGGCAAAGGCATACTATCAAGACGGTGGGGAATCCGATGTTATCACCCGAACCTATTTTGTAGGGAGAATCGTTAGAAGTCGGTTCAATACGCTGGTGTTCTCGGTCACCACCGATCCCTATAACCTATATGATGACGAATATGGAATTCTGGTGGAGGGAAAGCTCAGGGAAGATTATATCAAGGCACATCCCTACGAGAAGATAGAGGCCTCCGCGCCTGCTAATTATAATATGCGTGGCAGGGAAAGTGAGCGGGAAGTCTATCTGGAGGTTTTTGAACCGGATGGCACCAGGATCGCAGCCTATCCGGCAGGGATTCGTACCTATGGAGGCTGGTCCAGGGCTAGCCAGCAGAAATCCATAAAAATCTATACCAGAAAGGAATATGATCGGGAAAACAATAAGCTCAGATATGAATTCTTCCCATGGAAGCTAAATGCCCAGGGTGAGCCGGCCGATGCCTTTAAACGGCTGGTCCTTAGAAATAGCGGCAATGATAATGGTTTGGCCTTTATCCGGGATGAGCTGCTGCAGACTCTGGCGGGGGATGCCGGATACATGGACTATCAGGCAGTTCGCCCTGCTGTTCTATACATCAATGGGGAATACAAGGGGGTCTTCTGGCTCCATGAGGTGTATGATGAGGAATATTTTGATGAGTACTATGGAAATTACTCTGGAACCATGAAGGTATTAGAGGGAGGCGAAATCTATAAGAAACTTGATAAGGATGGGGATAACACACAGGAAATCGCTGATTATGAGGCGATGTATGCCTATGCAGAGCAGGATCTGACCGATGATGCAACCTATCAGGAGCTTTGCAAGCTGATGGACGTAGAGAACTATCTGGCTTATTATGCGCTGCAGCTATATATCGGCAATGAGGATTGGCCGGACAATAACTACAAAACCTACCGTTATTATGCAAAGGAGGGAGAGGATTACCGGGAAGCACCCTTCGATGGGAAATGGAGGTACCTGCCCCATGATATGGACTATAGCTTTGGAATCTACGGTAACGGTGCACTGAATGATAATCTCTGGAAATACATCGGAAGTAAGGGGGCAATCAGGGAAGAATGCCCCATGTTCGGTCGGCTGATGCAAAGAAAGGATTGCCAGGAGTTCTTTATTGTCAAGACGATGGACCTGATTAACGGGGCCTTCTCACCGACTCATGTAGACCGTGTATTGGAGGAGATGAATACATCCAGAATCAGGGAGCAAAAGAACATGTATCATAAGAACCTGCTTCCGGAAGGGGTGGAGTTTGAACGGCTGAATACAGAGCTGGAGGTAATACGCACCTATGCAGAGCAGCGGGCGGAGCACATACCGATAACCTATAAAAATCGGTTCCAATTGGGGGAACTATATCAATTAACGGTGCAGCCGGCGGAGGGCTGTAAGGTGAAGATTAACTCCATCCTGACGGAGGAGTTCTTTGAAGGCTCCTACTTCCCGGACTATGCTACCGTTCTTAGCCCGGTACTCCCGGAAGGTAAGGAATTCGGGTATTGGCAGGTGAATGACAAAAGATATCAACAGGAGCAGCTGGCTATAACCGCGTCCATGCTGAAGGATCAGAGGGTGGAAGTAATCTGCTATCTGAAATAATGCATGGCAGCGGGGTTCTACAGGAAAGGATAAGAGTGAAGTATACATCGCTCTTAGTAATTACCTACAAGAATTTGTCATAAAATCAGAAAAAAAGCACATACCATATTCCGGTAAACTATTATATAATCAATAGCATATAGTTTATTTCTTCATTTCGTTGTTGAAAAGACAGATTTTATACAGAGATAAAATGAGGGGGATTATGGATGATGAAAAAAAATAGGTTGAGCTATCTTCTGCTTCTTACCGTGCTGCTGCTATGCCTGGCAGGCTGCGATAATAAGGGGCAGCAGAAGAAAACCGATCCTGTGACCGGGAAAGAAGGGCAGAGCGAACAGGGACAAAGCAAGCAGGGACAAAGCGAGAAGAAGTCGGAGGAGGATAATACCTCCGAGGAGATAGTGATCGTAGAGGACAGCATCAGCTTCTCCCTCACAGATACCTATTACTCTGAGGATACTGAGCTAATCATGCAAGGCACTAAGCCCGGTATGATTTATTATACCATGGACGGAACAGATCCGGATGAGGAGAAGACCCTGTATGAGGAGGCGATTAAGCTCACCGCCGGTGCTGAGAATCAGGTTGTTTCTGTTAAGGCCAAGGCGTTTTTTGAGGATGGAAGTCAATCAGAAACTCTGGTACGGACCTATTTTATCGGCCAGGATATTAGCAGCCGCTTCAGTACATTGGTATTCTCAGTGACCACCGATCCGTATAATCTCTATGATTATGAATATGGTATCTTCATAGAAGGAAAGCTGAGGGATGATTATGTCAAGGAGCACCCCTATGAGAAGATTGATCCGCCGGCACCTGCTAATTTTAATATGCGGGGCAGGGAAAGTGAGAGAGAGGTATTTCTGGAGATCTTTGAACCGGATGGAAGCAGAATTGCTGCACAGACAGCAGGGATCAGGGTATATGGCGGGTGGTCCAGAGCAAACCTGCAGAAGTCCATTAAAATCTTTACCAGAAAGTCCTATGACGAAGTGAACAATAAGCTTCGGTATGAATTCTTTCCGTGGAAGATCACCACGGAGGGGAAGCCGGCTGATGCCTTTAATCGACTGGTATTAAGAAATTGCGGCAATGACAACGGCTTTGCCTTTATCCGTGATGAGCTGTTCCAGACACTGGCCGGTCAGGCTGGTTATATGGACTATCAAGCAGTTCGCCCGGCTGCTTTATTCGTGAATGGGGAGTACAAAGGAGCCTTCTGGCTCCATGAGGTTTATGGTGATGATTATTTTGATGAGAACTATGGAAAGTATGAGGGAGAATTTCAGATACTGGAGGGCGGAGAGACCTTTAAGGATGTGGATGAGGACGGAGGAAATGAACAGATCGTCTCTGATTATGAGGCAATGTATCAAACCTATGCGGGGCAGGATCTGACCAATGATGCGGTATTTGAGGAGCTTAATCAGCTGATCGATGTGGAGAATTACTTGTCCTACTATGCACTTCAGGCCTATATTGGCAATGAGGATTGGCCTCACAATAATTATAAGACCTATCGTTATTATGCATTGGAGGGGGAAGAATACAGGGAAGCACCCTTTGACGGAAAATGGAGATACCTGCTCCATGATCTTGACTATAGCTTCGGTATCTATGGTAATGGAGCACTGATGGAAAATATCTGGAGGTATGTGGGTGCTAAGGGTGAAATCAAGAAGGAGGCCCCTCTGTTTGGCCAGCTGATGCAAAGAGAGGACTGCAGAGAATTCTTTATCACCAAAACGATGGATCTGATCAATGGTGCCTTCTCCTCGGATAATCTGAACAAGGTGCTTGAGGAGATGCATTACTCAAGAGTTGAGGAACAGAAAAACATGTACAACAAGGATCTTCTGGCACCCTGGGTACAATTTGAGCAGCTGGAGGAGAGGCTGGAGGAGATCCGTAACTATGGATATCAACGGGCAAAGAATGTACCCCTTAGCTACCAGAAGCATTTTAAGCTGGGAGACCTATACCAGCTGAGTGTACAACCGGCAGAGGGCTGCGGAGTACAGGTGAATTCGGTGGTAACGGAGGAGCAATTCACCGGAAGCTACTTTACGGATTATCAAACAGTGATTACCCCGATTATTCCGGTAGGTAAGGAATTTAAGCACTGGCAGGTGAATGGAAGGAGCTATGATACCGAGGAGCTAATCCTTACCTCTGATATGCTAAAGGATTTGAAGGCAGAGGTCATCTGTGTGATCAAATAATGCCCCCTATTAAAAGTAGATGAGAAGTAAAACAGATATATTGACCGAATCGGTTTATGGCGCTACGATTAGTTCATAATCCAATTCGGTCGATTTTTATTAGGTACAATCTATCACGAGGAAAGAGGGCTGTCTATGGAGAAATTCTAAAGTTTGAATCTTTATAAGGAGGAGTATTTATGATAGAGGTGAACGGTCTAACGCTCGTATATCCCAGCGGAAAAGGCATCTATGATTTGGATTTCAAGGTTAAGCAGGGTGAGGTTTTGGGCTATCTTGGACCCAATGGAGCCGGCAAAACCACAACAATCCGAGCTTTGCTGGGCTTTATGCAGCCGAATAAGGGCAGCTGCTCCATTCATGGGCTGGATTGTTGGAAGCAGGCCCCGGAGATTCAAAAGAGCCTGGGCTATATTCCGGGTGAAATTACTTTCCTAGATGGCATGAATGGGGATGAGTTCTTAAAATTTATGTGTGATATGAGGGGGACGAAGGATACAAGCCGTCAAAAGCAGCTGATCGATCGGTTTGAACTGGATACCAAGGGAAAAATCAAGAGATTTTCCAAGGGAATGAAGCAAAAGGTCGGCATTGTAACAGCCTTTATGCATGATCCGGAGGTTCTGATTCTGGATGAACCGACCAGTGGCTTAGATCCTCTGATGCAAAACCGCTTTGTGGAGCTGATACTGGAAGAAAAGAAGAAGGGCAAGACGATTCTGATGTCCAGTCACATGTTTGAAGAAGTGGAGAGGACCTCGGATACCGTCCTGATTATTAAGGATGGTAGGCTGGTGAAGCAATCCGACGTGCAGAGTCTGAAGGGAAACCAAAGAATATGCTACCTCCTGAAGACAGTGAATCAGCAGGAGGACTTTGAGGTACTGATGAAAGAAGGCTTTGAGGTAAGGAAGGCAGAGGATGGCTCCTTAGAGGTATACCTAAGAAGAGAGGGTGTTGACCGCTTCCTGAAGACGATTTCCCGGTTTACAGTACAGAGCCTGGATGTGAAGACACAATCCCTGGAGGATATCTTTATGCATTTCTATAACAAGGAGGGGAAGTAGGATGAGTCTAACCTTATTAAAAACCACACTGAAAAAGAATTGGATGCTGCTGTTCATCTTCTTTGGTGTCCTAACCATGTATATGTCAGTGATGATATCGATGTATGACCCGGAGGATATGTCAGCGATCGTCTCAATGCTGGATCTCTTTCCTAAAGGTCTTATGAACGCCATGAGCTTCTCTGTGGAAACTGAGCTGACAGCTTATCTGGGCAGCTGGTTGTATGGACTTTTAATGATTGCCTTTCCGATGATATACAGCATTCTTCTCGCAAATAAGCTGGTAGCGAAGCTGGTGGATAATGGGTCCTTCGCATATTTGCTTTCAACTCCTAATTCCAGGGTTAAGCTTGTAATTACCCAAGGATTTTATGCACTAAGCTCGGTTGCCGTTTTGTTTATAGCATTATTTGGACTTGGTGTTGCTGTAAGCAGTGCTGCCTTTCCCGGCCTACTTAGGGTAGGAGCCTTCTTCGCCTTGAATGTTACTACGATGCTGGTAAATATGGTAGCGTTAATGATCAGCTTTTTCTGTTCCTGCCTTTTTAATGAAGCAAAGCTATCCACCGGGTTTGGCGCCGGTATACCGATTCTGTTCCTGCTGCTTAAGATGATCAGTGGAGCTTCCAAGGATTTAGGTTTTCTTAAGAACTTTACGATTTATGGAATATACGATCCGGTAGAGGTAGTGAAGGATCATGATGTTTTAGGGATCAATTTGTTATTTGTGGGAATTATTCTGATCCTGTTTGCTGCGGGAGTAATTATTTTTAAGAGAAAGAGACTACCGCTGTAAAAGGGTAAGAAGGCTGCTTTTTCTAAAATGTAAAATTGCTTCTTGAAAATTGTAAAAAAAAGGACTATGATTGGTAATTGGCGCAGGTATTCCCATAGAGTTATAGTTCACCTGACGCACTTTTTTATATTTTCGGAGGCTTGATTCAATGGATAAACTAAAGCCAAAGCTGTTCTCGGTCATGAAAACCTATTCGAAGGAGCAGCTGCTTAAGGATATCGTGGCGGGTATCATCGTAGCAATTATTGCATTGCCCTTATCAATCGCATTGGCATTGGCATCAGGTGTAACACCGGAAAGGGGGCTATATACGGCAATTGTAGCCGGTTTTATCATCTCCTTCCTGGGCGGAAGCCGGGTTCAGATCTCCGGACCTACGGCAGCCTTCGCTACCATTGTAGCAGGCATTGTGGCAAGAAATGGGATGGAGGGCTTGGCAGCAGCAACCATTATGGCAGGTATTCTCCTCATCCTCATGGGAGTTTTTCGATTCGGCAGACTGATCAAATATATTCCCTATACCATAACCACCGGTTTTACGCTTGGCATAGCCGTAACCATCTTGATTGGACAGTTGAAGGATTTTATGGGGCTTACCCTTGAGACAAAGCCCATTGAAACCATAGAGAAGCTGAAGGCCTGCATTGAGAGTATCACCACGATAAATGGGCAGGCATTGCTGGTAGGTGCAGGCTCGCTTGCTATTTTGATTCTTTGGCCTAAGATAAACCGCAGAATTCCGGCTTCCCTGATGGCAGTCATATTGGCATCGGCGATAGTGAAGCTCTTTGATCTGGAGGTTTCTACGATTGGGAAGCTATATGAGATTTCCTCCAAGCCTCCTGCCTTCCGGCTGCCGGCTATGGATTTACATATGATCAGAGGTCTAATGCCGGATGCAATTACAATTGCCATTCTGGCAGGGGTTGAATCTCTGCTCTCCTGTGTTGTAGCAGATGGGATGACCGGCAGCAGGCATCGCTCGAACATGGAGCTGATCGCTCAGGGCACCGGTAATATCTTCTCCAGTCTTTTTGGCGGTATTCCTGCCACCGGAGCGATTGCAAGAACCGCAGCGAATGTGAAAAATGGCGGCCGCACACCGATTGCCGGCATGGTCCATGCCTTAACCTTATTCCTGATCCTGGTGGTCTTCATGCCCTATGCCTCTCTGATTCCGATGCCGACCATCGCTGCCATCCTGTTTATGGTTGCCTATCATATGAGTGAATGGAGGGAATTTGCCTCTCTGATTAAGGGATCACCGAAAAGTGATGTATTGGTTTTGATTTCTACCTTCGTATTAACCGTAGTCTTCGACCTTGTAGTAGCAATCGAGGTAGGAATTCTCATGGCCGCTATCCTGTTCATGAAACGGATGGCGGAGGTTACGGATGTACAGAGCTGGAAATACCTTGATACTACTGAGGAGGAGGACCCCAATGATCCGGAAGTCCTTAGACTGAAAAAGGTTCCGAAGCATACCCTGGTCTATGAAATCAACGGACCGATGTTCTTCGGGGCAGCGGATAAATTCATGAAAATCTCTCTGGATTCTCATGCTAAGGTGGTGATACTCCGGATGAGGAGTGTACCGGCCATGGATGTAAATGCGCTTCATAGCCTGAACAATGTATGGAAGGCATGTAAGAAGAAGCATATTACCTTAGTTCTGTCCCATGTACAGGAGCAGCCGCTACATGTGATGCAAAAGGCAGGCTTTGATCAGCTGCTGGGAGAAGCTAATCTCTGTGCCAATATCGATGAAGCACTCCAAAGAGCGCAGGAGCTGACAGAAGCAGCCTCATAACAAGAAGGAGCGTAAAAAGAAAGCGCCAATAACATCTTCAGGGGAATAGCCTGGGACAACAGATGTTATGGCGCTTTCTATCCTTTCTGTCAAGCAAAGTCAGATCCATTGTAGGAGCTATTTTAACCGAAGGGAATATCGTTTGGTTAATCATGGATACAAGGACCTGCGGCATTATATAGGAAGGAATGCAGAAAACAAGTTAGTCCGAGACTTCTAAACAATAATAGTCCATAGTGGAAAGCTCACGAAATCCAACGGATTGGTATAGGCTGAGTGCTTTAGCATTTGTAGCGACAACATCCAGCGAGGCTTTTTTGATTCCCCGCTCCATAAGAAAGCGCAGTGCTTCACAGAGGGCAGCTCTGCCGTAGCCCTTTCCGCGGTACTCCGGTAATATTCCAAAGCCCAGGAGATAGGCTGAGTGATCAGAGCATTCAATCCGGATCTTGCCGATCGTCCTCCCGTCAAGCTCAACCATATAGGTTGGATCATTGCTACTTACATAGCTGTCTGGCTCCTCCCCCTCTTCCTTCTCATCCTTAAAATAGATCAGATCCTGCCGCATAATCTCGGCTCTATCCTTAGGCTCAGCGATTCGAAGGGTAACAGGTCCATTACCCTTAGCTAAGTGAAACTCCGAAAGTGTCATATGGAATTCGGAGAAATCATAAACTGCTCCGGTTGTTCTGATAAAATCAGCTCCGGTCGCGGATTGGCGATCCGCCAGTAATAATACTTTACGATGCTTTCTGTTGGCTACCTCCGCTTTGGCAAGTCGAAGAAGTCTGGTGAATATTCCCCTGCGTCTCCAATCCGGGTGGGTCATTCCGGTGACTTCACCGATATTGCCGCCAAAGCAGGAGATGCTTAAGTAGGATATGAGCCTCCCGTCTGCATAATACAGGAATTCATCTATTTGCTCCAGTCCTTCCTTCGTTTTATCAAGCTCCTTCCGGTAATCCAGTTCAAGCTTTAGATTCACCTTATCATAAGAATAACAGAGATCCTGGAGTTCATAGATATCAGCCAAGTCCTGATCGGCTAGATATCTCTTCAGATGTATTTCCTCGTGAGGTATGGTTTGCATAGAGTAGTTCTCCTTTTCCTTCGATTATAGGATGTATCTTATTAATAGATGTATCATACCAATAGATGGTAATGGAACATTGGCAATGGTATGCCATATGAATCAGCACGGGAGGCAGCGGGAAATACCCGTACTATGGGGAGAGATGGATCGGTTATTAGATAAAAGGAGTCCCGGAAAGATTATCCGACGCATAATGATAAGCAATTCCGGGACTTTTGTACACAGTATGCTACTGAATGAGAGTCATTCCTCCCATATAGGGCTGAAGGGCGGCAGGAATATTGATGGTGCCATCCGCATTCATGTTATTTTCAAGGAAAGCAATCAGCATTCTTGGAGGTGCGACTACGGTATTATTCAGGGTATGAGCAAAATACTTGCCATCCTCACCGGTTACGCGGATCTTCAAGCGCCTTGCCTGGGCATCTCCTAGATTGGAGCAGCTGCCCACCTCAAAATACTTCTTCTGTCTCGGAGACCAAGCCTCAACATCAACGGATTTTACCTTCAGGTCAGCCAGATCACCGGAGCAGCACTCCAGGGTCCGGACGGGAATATCCAATGAGCGGAACAGATCCACAGTGTTTTGCCACAGAACATCAAACCATTTCATGCTGTCCTCCGGCTTACATACAACGATCATTTCCTGCTTTTCGAACTGGTGAATACGGTAAACACCCCGTTCCTCCAATCCATGTGCCCCCTTCTCCTTACGGAAGCAGGGAGAATAGCTGGTCAGGGTCTGGGGCAGGGAGGTCTCGGGTAGAATCGTATCAATGAATTTACCGATCATGGAGTGCTCGCTGGTTCCGATTAAGAATAAGTCCTCGCCTTCTATCTTATACATCATGGCTTCCATCTCTGCAAAGCTCATAACGCCGGTAACGACATCGCTGCGGATCATAAACGGAGGGATACAGTAGGTAAAGCCACGGTTAATCATAAAATCTCTGGCATAAGAGATTACTGCGGAATGAAGTCTTGCGATATCACCCATCAGATAATAAAAGCCGTTTCCAGCCACCTTTCTGGCGCTGTCTAGGTCGATACCCTGGAACCTCTCCATGATTTCAGTATGATAGGGGATCTCAAAATCGGGAACTACAGCCTCGCCGTACCGCTGTACCTCAACATTTTCACTATCATCCTTACCAATCGGAACACTGGGATCAATGATATTCGGAATAGTCATCATGATCCTTTTGATTTTCTCTTCCAGCTCTGCTTCTTTGGCCTCCAGCTCTGCCAGCCGCTCTGACTCCTCAGTCACCAGCTTCTTCATCGCTTCGGCTTCCTCTCTCTTTCCCTGAGCCATCAGTCCGCCGATCTGCTTAGAGATTTTGTTCCTCTCAAAGCGAAGGCTATCGGCTTCCTGCTTCGTATTGCGGTTAAGGACATCCAGTGCGATTACCTCATCCACCAGATCAAGCTTATGATCCTGGAATTTGTTCCGGATATTCTGCCTCACCAGCTCCGGGTTCTCTCTTACGAATTTTAAATCAAGCATAGTACTCCTCCTTAAATCGTTCTATTGTGATATTGGTATCCTTATTTCGGTGAAAGAAGGATAGGTAAAAAAAATCCCCCCATCCCAGAAACTAACTATGGGACGGAAGGTATCCGCGTTGCCACCCAAATTGCAGGGATATCATCACCTGCCACTCGATAGTAAGATAAAGGTTACTACCCTTTGGCTTCTCGCCAATAGCTCCAAAAGTGGAAGGATTTCTTCCTTCACCGGTTCACACCAACCACCGGCTCTCTGTAGAATTCCAAAATCGTAGCTTTTATCAACGCTATATACTATTTATGATTACCAATTATAACCCCTTTTATAGCAATCCGCAAGCATAACTTTATGATCCTAGGTACAAGCCTAGGCTCAAGCTAATGTCATGAGCAAGCAGCGTTAAGCAGTTTCAAAGAAGCTGATATAAAGTGAGGTCATAAGGGGCAATTGTGCATAATTCCCAATAAAAATAGCAGATGAAATAATATTTTATTCAAGATGTTGACAAAAATGATAATAAGTGGTAATATCTACATGTAACAAATATATTGTATCCAATATCCAAACGGATGACAAATGGAGAAGGACCAAAGAAAAAGGAGGTAGCAAAATGAAAAAATCAATATCAAGGTTATTGACTGTTGTAGCAATAACAATGATATGCAGTATTGCGTTGATAGGCTGCAGTACACCAAAGCAAAACGAGAAGAATGATGGAACGAAGCAGAATGGCCAGAAGACAGAGGCTGATGCAGGAGACAAGAAGTCTGAGACGAAGGGAACGGATTCTGCTAAGGATAACACAGCAGCACCGGCAACCACTACAGGTTTACCGATAACGGGAATTGGGGCCGTTGTTGGTACAGAGGTAAAAGCTACAAGCTCATATAAAATTGGCTATATTGCAAAAAACACTACAAACCCGTACATGGTTGCCCAGGCAAAGGGTGTAGAGTATGCCGGTGAGGTAATGGGCTTTGAAGCCATCACACAGGCGCCTGCTACTGCGGATAGCGTGGAAGAACAAGTTAAGATTATGGAAGATATGATCCAGCAGGGTGTTAAGGCAATTATCGTACATTGTGCCGATTCCAACGGAATTATGCCCGGTGTAAGAAAAGCTGAAGATGCAGGAATCATTGTTCTTACCATCGGTACTCCGGCTGCAGAAGATACCTTCTTAAGAACAGGTGTTAATTACAGAGAAACAGGCGAAGTAATCGCTGAGCAGATTGCACAGAAGCTTGGCGGCAAGGGAAATGTCATCATCCTTGAGGGTCCTCCGGGTGCGGCCAATGCAATCGAGAGATTGAACGGTATCAACGATACCTTTGCAAAGTATCCCGACATCAAGATTGTTGCATCCCAGACTGCTAACTTTAAGAGAACCGAGGGAATGCAGGTTACTGAGAATCTGATACAAAAATATACCGATGTGAATGCAATCATCGGAATGAATGATGAGAGTGCTTTAGGAGCGGTACAGGCGCTAAAGGCAGCGGGCATGAGCAACGTGCTTGTTGGCGGCTTTGATGGAAGCGCCGATGCAACCGCAGCAGTTGAGTCAGGAGATCTCTTTGTGACCTATAATACTGACCCCTATGGTTCCGGCTTTATTGCCTGTGCCTATGCAGTTCAATACTTAAATGATGGCAGCACACCTCCAAGCACCTTCGTGCCGTTCCCTTCCGCAGCGGACAAGCCTCTGATTACCGCAGATACCGTAGCTGAGTATAAGGATAAGATAGCTTGGTGGAAAGTAGTTCAATAGTTGGCTATTAGGTAACAGCAGGGAGCTGTTGCAAAACAGGGGTTATTCTGTAAGAAGAGGATCAGGCTGGTCCCTTGCCTACAGGAGGTTTTGCAACAGCTCAATTAAGAAATCTTGGTTTTTCCGGAAGAGGTGAAACAATGGGTAAAACTATTTTAACCGCACAGCATATTACAAAGATATTCCCGGGTATGAAGGCGCTGGATGATGTGGATTTTGACCTTCAGGCAGGCGAGGTACATATCCTTGTTGGTGAGAACGGTGCAGGTAAGAGTACGCTGGCTAAGGTTATCCTGGGTGCTTACCGGCAGGATGGCGGAGAGGTTTTCTTTGAGGGTGAGCGTCTGGAGCTAAATGGGACAAAGGATGCCATTGCCAAGGGAATTGTCGCGGTTTATCAGGAATTCACACTGGTTCCTTATCTGAATGTAGCCCAGAATATATTTCTGAATAGAGAGTTCAGAACGAAAACAGGCTTAATTAATCATAAGAAGATGGAGGCAGAGGCAGCAGCTCTGCTAAAGTCCCTGAATTGCGAATATATCAATGTAAAAAGCCCTTTAAAGAAGCTAAATGTTGCGGAACAGCAGATGGTGGAGATTGCAAAAGCACTATCCTATCAGCCGAGAATCATTATTTTTGATGAGCCAACCTCAGCATTATCCGAAAGAGAAGCTGATTCTCTGTTCAAACAAATTCATAGGTTGAAAAAAGAAGGGATTGGCATTGTGTATGTATCCCATCGTATGAGCGAGTTCCCACTGATCGGGGATAGGATTACAATCCTTCGGGATGGTCACAAAATTAAAACGGTTGGCATCAATGACTGCACGAATGAGGAGCTGGTCAATATGATGGTAGGCCGTGATGTTTCCCAGGTATATATCCGCTCGGACAATTCACATTCCGGTGAAGTGCTTCGAACAGAAAGTCTACAGGATTATGCCGGGAAGGTAAAGGGTGTAGACATTTGTGTAAATAGAGGTGAAATCGTAGGAATCGCCGGCTTAGTCGGTTCCGGACGGACAGAGCTGGCACAGCTTATTTATGGAATTAATCCAATCAAAGCTGGCAGGGTGCTGATTGAAGGAAAGGAAATCATACCGAAATCCCCTGTATATGCCGTAAAGAACGGAATTGGACTTGTGAGTGAGGACAGAAAGAAGCAGGGCCTTGCTTTGGGAGAATCCATATCTCTTAATATCATTGCAGTAAGTCTGAAGAAAATCTTTCCTAAGCTATTGATTCAGAATAAAAAAATTACAGAAGTATCAAAGGAATATATTAAAAGGCTCCATATCGCTACGACCAGTCCGAATAAATTGTGTAAGTATCTGTCGGGTGGTAACCAGCAGAAGGTGGTTTTAGCAAAATGGCTGAGCTTCGATCCCAGAATTCTGATCTTTGATGAACCAACCAGGGGAATAGATGTCGCAGCCAAAATGGAGATCTATAAGCTGATGGATCAGCTGGCCGCCAGTGGCAAGGCAATTATCATGATATCCTCGGAGCTGCCGGAGGTCATCGGTATGAGCGACCGAATTTATATCATGAACGAAGGCAGAATGGTGGATGAATGCAGACGAGGACAATATACCTCTGAGCAGATCGGAGCCAGAATGTTAGGGGTAGGAGGTGCGGTAAATGAAAGCAATTAGTCAGAAATTCAAAGCGCTACCGCCGGTTTCCTGGATGCTGATTATCATCATTATCATTTTCAGTCTGAGTTCACCGAACTACCTGTCCTTTGCTAATTTTAGGAACATTCTAATTCAGTCGGCGCCACTGATGATCGTAGCCTTTGCTCAGACCTGTATCGTACTGACACAGGGGACGGATCTGTCACTGGGTGCCCAGGTTAGCTTTGTAACGGTTATGACGGTTTTCCTGGCCAAGAGGGGAGTACCCCTAATACTCAGTATGGCAATCTCCGTGCTGATGACAGTTTGCATCGGCGCCGTGAATGGTTTGATCGTAGCGAAGGGTAATATCTTACCATTTATCGCTACCTTCGGCATGCAAAATATCGTGAACAGCATATCGCTTTTACTGACCTCCGGTGCCTCCATCTATTTTTCAAGCTTTACCTACAGAGTCATAGCCGAGACTACCATTCTGTTCATTCCGCTGATGGTATGGATTGCAATCATCATGTTCCTCTTGGTATGGATCATCCTACGCCGGACAAAGTTCGGAACGAATATCATCGGTCTTGGCGGAAACCGTGAAGCACTTACTCTGGCTGGCATCAATCCTGCCAGGTGCCTGGTTAAGACCTATGCCTTTGCCGGCTTTATAGCAGGAATTGCAGGAGTAGTCACTCTGTGTAGGGTCGAATCCGGACAGCCGATCGTAGCTACCGGTTGGGAGTTTCAGGCGGTAGCAGCAACTCTGCTTGGCGGAACCTCACTCCGTGAGGGTAAGGGTGGTGTTACGGGAACCATCTTTGGCGTTCTGTTGATTACGATTGTGAAGAACGGCTTAAATATCATTGGTGTGAAATCCATATACCAGAATGCAATTATTGGTTCCATTGTACTGAGTGCAATTATAATAGATGCGGTCATCCGTATCCGTTCAAAAGAGTAGGGGGGGAGCATGATGAGCAAGCTTTTTGAAGAATTAAAGAAATCCAAATCCTTTTACAGCTTAATCGGTCTGATCGGATTAATCCTCATATCCTCACTCATTGCCCCGAACTTCAGAACGATGAACAATATGATAACCATACTCCGTCAGGCAAGTGTTTTATTGATTTTAAGCTCCGGATTAACTGCGGTACTCTTGACCGGCAGCATGGATTTATCCGTTGGGGCTACTGCCGGGTTTATCGGCTGTATCTGTGCAAGATTTTTAAAGGCTGGTGTCCCAATTATGGCAGCCTTTCTGATCGGTATCGGTATCGGTGTGCTGGTTGGACTGATCAACGGAGCATTGGCGGGCATTCTCCCAAGCTTTATCGCCACCTATGCCACGAACTGGGTTATGAGCGGTCTGGCCATCATTGTAATGAATGGTTCTGTTATCTATGACCTCCCAAAGAATTTCACTCAGGTAGGGGTCGGATATGTCGGAAGGATCCCAAATTTGGTCATCATTGCAGCGGTAATCGTAGTGATACTCTATATCCTGCTACAGAGGACAACCTTCGGAAGACAGGTTTACGCTTATGGCTCCAATGCAGAGGCAGCTAGATATTCCGGAATGCCTGTGAAGAGAATTATGCTTTCCAGCTTCGTAATCTGCAGTGTCTGTGCCGGGATAGCCGGTATGATCATTACCGCAAGATTAAATGCAGCTGATGCAGCGATGGGTGATGCTTATGGCTTACAGACGGTAGCAGCGGTGGTCATCGGTGGTACCTCCATGCTGGGAGGCCAGGGCGGCGTCGGTGGAACCGTAATCGGGGCCTTAATATTAACGATCATCGTAAATGTCATGAATTTAAAGGGGGTATCCTCCTTTGCCCAGCCTATGGTTGTGGGTATTGTCATTATAGCGATGGTATTATTTGACATCAACTCCAAGCGAAAGCAGGAGAAGGCGGCATAATAAACATGCTACAAGGAGCAATGCATATGCATATGGAATGTGCATCTGCTGTGTCTACAATTAAGAATTTAGTTTTATAGTTACCTAATATTATGAATCATAGAAAGGAAGTATTATTATGGGATTAACAGTCAGACCACTCAACACAGGATATGTTCCTACCTATCCCCTTCAATATCATTATCACCACTCCTGTGCACCATTCTTAAAAAATGTACCTACAGAGAAGGTACCTTTACCTGTTTTCACTTTTCTAATAGAAGGAGGAGATAAGCTAGTTCTGGTTGATACGGGAATGTCCTGGACCGAACGTGCCAATACATACCATCATCCGGGCTCCTGGCAGGAAGAGAATCAGGATATCGAAAGCCTTCTGGCAGCAATCGGCTATAAGACCTCTGATATAGATATCGTTATTTTTACTCACCTACATTGGGATCATATGTTTTATCTGGAGAAATTTACAAACGCCAGATTAATTGTACATAAGAGAGAATATGAGTTCGCTACGGATCCAATCCCCTTATATTACAAATCCTATGAAGCACCTGCCTTAGGGGTGGTATCACCGATGACCGGCCAGAGTTTTGAGACGGTGGAGGGTGAGACAGAGATCCTTCCGGGCATCCGGGTGTTTGAATCCTTCGGACACTCTCCCGGACATATGTCGGTTGAGGTGGATACGGATGAGGGTTCCTATATCTGTGCAGGAGACTCCATCTTTGTACTTGGCAATCTGGATCCGGTTCCCGAGCTTCACTATAATATTACACCTCCCGGCCGCTTCTACAATATCGTTGAAGCCTGGAAGAGCATCGAGTATCAGAAAGCAAGGGCAAAGGACCGTTCCTTCCTGCTGCTTACCCATGATATGAGCTTATTGGAAAGAATAAAGGATACCCCTGTATTGGGACGTAGAATCGATTAAGACATTCCACTATGCGAGAGGGAAAGCTCTCGCATAGTGGTATATCATAAAGGACGCGGATATTACATTAGGAGGCCCGGTAGTACATGAAAACAATTGCAATCATAGGCAGCTGCGACACAAAATTTAAGGAAATCGCTTATATGCGGGAGTTGATCGAGGCAGGGGGCATGAAAGCCCTGGTAATTGATGTTGCCACCGGTCCATCCGGGTCCCGTGGATATGATATCTCGAGAGAAGAGGTAGCCTTATTCGGAGGGATGGCCTGGGAGGACATGATTACAAGAACCAAGGGTGAGAAGATCGCTTATATGGCGGAGGCTGCGGCTGGCTGCGTATGCCAGCTATACCTGGACAAAGGGATAGATGGGGTGATCGCTGTCGGAGGTCTTCAGAATACTGTCATCGCTACAACCGCGATGCAGAGGCTGCCGATCGGCTTTCCTAAGGTGATTTCTTCTACGGTAGCCAGTGGTAGAAGAACCTTTGAAAGTCTGATGGGAGGCTCGGATATTGTTGTCATCCCCTCCATCTGCGATTTTACAGGCTTGAACCTTGTAACCAGGCAGATCATACAAAATGTCTGTGCCTGCTGTATCGGAATGATTGAAAAGGCCGGAGGCATAGTCAGCAAAGGTGAAAAGCCGGTGGTTGCCGTATCGCTGATGGGAATTACAAATACCGGCGCCTGTGCTGCGATAGAAGAGCTGGAGCGCTGTGGAGTGGAAGCAATTGGCTTCCATACCACCGGTGTGGGTGGTGCTACGATGGAGCAAATGGCTGCAGATGGGTTGATTGACGGAATTTTAGATCTTACGCTGCATGAAATAACATCCGGGTATTTTGGCGGAGGCTTCTCCTATGGGCCAAAGGCCGCCGAACGGCTCCTGAAGGCCTCTTCTCATCGAGTACCTATGGTGATTTGCCCAGGTGGACTGGATTTTGTGGATTTCTCAGTCGGTGAATTTCCTCCCAGAATGGAGGAAAGGGTATATATGATGCATAATGGGACGACTGCCCACATCAAAATTCTACCGGAGGAAGCTGAGGAGGTCGCAAAAACCGTAATACAAAGATTAAAAACCTTTGATTATAAAGTGAAGCTGCTGCTTCCAACAGAGGGCATGAGGCACAACACCGGTCCGGGAGAAGAGCTCTATGATAAGAAAGTGGATGATATCCTGATTAACCGGCTTACAAATCCTGAGAATAGTAATATTGAGGTGATTACAGTACCTGGTAATTTGGACACCAAGGCCTGGGGGATACAGGCGGCGGGCTATATGATCGAAGCATTGAAGGAGAGGAAGATACTATGAAGACAATCGTTGTGGGCTGTGACAATGCAGCAGTCAGCTTAAAGAAAATATTGGTAAAGCATATGAAGGAACAGGGCTTCACAGTAGAGGATATGGGCTGTGATTCGGCGGAGGATCCCACCTACTATCCACTGATAGCCAAACAGGTATGTGAACGTATCATTGAGAGCGATTATACCAAGGAGGGAGTACTGATCTGCGGAACCGGAATAGGAATGGCCATGACCGCCAATAAGTTTAAGGGGATTCGTGCAGCAGTCTGCCATGATATTTTTTCAGCAGAAAGAGCAAAGCTGAGTAATAATGCCAATATCATCTGTCTTGGAGAAAGGGTAATCGGAAGTGAGGTAGCAAAAAAGCTTCTAGATGAGTGGCTAAGGCTCTCCTTTCAGGATGGAAGCTCAACACCGAAGGTACAGGCAATCCTTGATATTGAACAGCTCAACCTAAAATAATATAGAAGAAAACAGGCAATTCCCCCATTACACCTTGAAGATAGAATACCCCCCTATTTCTATTAAGAGACTGCCTGAATGAAACGTTAAAAACGTCATGAAACGGAGAATTTGATTATGTCAAGACTGAATAAGCTTTACTTGGGCACCAATACAAAGATGTATAAAACAATTGCAGACACTGTTTCCTTCCTGACAGAGCTGAAGGACTTGACCGCTGATATTGACCGAAATCTACTGGAGCTGTTTGTCATCCCCTCCTACACCTCATTGGAAGCAGCAAAACGGATTGTACCGGAGGGGGATATTAAGCTGGGTGCCCAAAATATGTGCTGGGAGGAGGAAGGACAGTACACCGGTGAAATATCTCCTCTGATGCTTAAGGAGCTGGGAATAGACATTATAGAAATCGGTCACTCAGAGCGCCGTCATATCCTCGGTGAGACAGATGAGGAGGTGAAGCGGAAGGTGACAGCAGCCATCCGTCATGGTTTTACACCCTTACTCTGTATCGGAGAAACCCTGGAGCAAAAAGATTATGGAATCAGCAATGAGATTCTCAATATACAGTTGAAAATTGGACTTAATCAGCTAAGCAGAGAGCAGGCTTCACGGCTTTGGATTGCTTATGAGCCGGTTTGGGCCATAGGTGTCAACGGGATCCCTGCGGATGAGGGCTACGCTGATGAGAAGCATGCTTTTATTAAGGAAACACTGGTTTCTATGTTTGGGGAGGAAATCGGCAAGGAAATCCCCGTACTCTACGGAGGAAGTGTCAACCCTGCAAATGCTGAGCTACTCATAAGGAAGACGAATATAGACGGGTTGTTTATTGGACGAAGCGCCTGGAATGCAGCAAACTTCAACCGCATCATTCGATCCGTTATGCCGCTCTTTTTCCAAAAAGAAGATAAAAAAGGGAGGAATTGATAAAAATGACAAAAGAAGTAAAAAATCTTGCCGAGGAGCTTGTAATAGCATGCAAAAGAGCTTATAATAGGGGAATACAGACCGGAAGCGGCGGTAATGCCAGTGCCAGAATACCGGGTAGGGATCTGATGCTGGTTAAGGCAAGTGGCAGCTCCTTCGGAGACAGTACTCCGGAGGGATTCGTGATCACGGATTTTGACGGTAATTTGGTAGAGGGCTCAGGCAAACCGACAAGAGAAGCACTACTGCATGGATATATCTATAGAATATGCCCAGAGGTGAATGCAGTCCTTCATGTTCATTCTCCCTATGCCGTCGGATGGGCCTCTACGAAGAAGGATCTTCCCAGGGTGACCTGGCATTCCAGACTTAAAATGTGTGCGGATATACCGTCTCTGGATGTACCATCACCGATGGTCAGAAGAGAAGACTTTCCGATGATAGAGGAGATATTCAGGGAGAAGCCTGATTTACCGGGCTTTATCCTGGTTGATCATGGAATCGTAGCCCTTGGGACCGATGCGATCAATGCCGAGCATGCAGCCGAGTTAATTGAAGAAACCGCCCAGATAGCCATCTTAAAAGGGATTGTAGCTAAGCTTGAGCTATAGTATGATAAGAAATGAGACGAGCGTCTTCAATAAGCAGCGTATCGATACCTAAACGTTTCGTAAGGAGCACAGAGCTTCGGTAGAGAAGCTCATCTCTGGCGAATCCGTGCGGTTGAGGTGCTGTAAAAGTGCATCACGGAGGAAATTATGGATTTAAACATGCGCATAACGATGAATAATATGAATACTGACATCATCCAACATAATAAATTGCCCGATCTGGTATTGGACAAGCTGATGGATTGGATTATGGATGGAAAACTGCATATGGGTGAGAAGCTGAACACGGAGGAAATAGCAAATCAATTAGGAGTCAGCCGAATGCCGATTCGTGAAGCACTTAGCAATCTGGAAAAGAAGGGCTTGGCGGAATCCATACCCTATGTAGGTTCCCGGCTGATTAAGCTTACACAGGATGATGTGAAGCAAATTTATATCGCAAGAAAAGCACTGGAGCCCATAACAGCCAGCTATGCATGCCAGAATGTAACGGCTTCCCATATTGAACTGCTTGAGAGAATCAATGACAAGTATAGTAAGCTGGTACGCCAGGAGGAGGTCCATGGTAAGGAAGTCTATATGATGAACAGATACTACCATTTCACGATCTATAGTATGAGCAAAATGGATCGGTTATGTTCTATGATAGAATCCCTTTGGGATAGCCTGTGCTTCTTCAAACTGATTTACGGGCAGAAATTTATTACTGACCGTGAGTCCAGAGAGAAAATGATCTGTGAACATAACAGCTATCTGGAGGCATTAAAGAATAGGGATTCAGAGCTCCTATATAGTCTTCTGGGTGACAATCTGGATAAGCGCATCAGAGATATTCCCTATGAGGCGACCGCATACTTTAATGATCAGGAATAGCAAATAATAAAGCAGGCTGTTGCATAAATAAGCTTTTGCTACCAGTATCAATTTACTTAGTAGCTAGAAGCCGAATATTTGTGCAGCGGCCCTTTTTAGGAGGAAATAAAGATGGATGAGAAATTATACAGTCTCCCGGAGAACATCAGGGATAAGGAATATATCACAGCAACCTATTATATAAAGCTGGACAGAAAAACGGATATCATGGCTAAGGCAGCCTCACTGGCAATTGGACAGACCATTGGAACCTGGATACCAATTCCCGGGATTACAGAGGAGATTAGAGATAAGTATATGGGGAAGGTAATTCAGATCTATGATGTTCCTTCCATTGATCTCAGTACGCAGGTGACGGAGGAGGAAAGACAATACCTGCTCCAGATCGCCTACCCTGTAATCAATTTTACTCCGGATTTCCCGCTACTGATCACAGCGCTGCTGGGAAATGATGCTTCCACCTCTGCACAGGTGAAGCTTCTGGATATTGAATTTCCCAGACGCTTTGCTGAGGAGCTCGGCGGTCCTAATTTTGGGCTACAGGGGGTCCGCGCACTGACCGGTATTGAGAAACGCCCGATTCTTTTGAATATGATTAAGCCCTGCACTGGCTTAAGCCCGGAAGAGGGAGCAAAAATATTCTATGAAACTGCACTGGGCGGAGTGGATATGATTAAGGATGATGAGCTCCTTGGAAGTCCAAGCTATAGTAAAGCGGCTGACAGGGTAAGAGTATTTAAGAAAGCGGCTGAGGCAGCCTATGAGCAGACGGGAAAGCGGGTAAAATATATCGTAAATGTAACCGATGGTGCCGAACAGATCATGAATACGGTAGAAAGAGTAATCGAAGCAGGTGCCGATGCCATCATGGTGAATTTTGCGGCAGTCGGCTATAGTATTCTACGCCAGATCGCCAGGACCGCTAAGGTGCCGATTCTCGCACATTGTGCCGGTGCAGGTATGTTTTACGAAGGTATCAATAGTGGTATGAGCTCACCACTATCCGTCGGAAAGCTGACTCGACTGGCCGGAGCGGATATCGTTATGATCAATACTCCTTACGGAGGATATCCGCTGCAATATCAGAAGTATATGCAGACAGCAGCCCAGCTCACTCTGCCGATGTATCAGATCAAGCCTGCAATGCCCTCCATCGGAGGTGGTGTCCATCCCGGTATGGTAGAGCGTTACATCAAGGAAATGGGCACGGATATAGTCCTGGCAGCAGGTGGTGCTATCCAAGGTCACCCCATGGGAGCAGCAGGTGGTGCACGAGCTATGATGCAGGCGATTGATGCAGTGATGAAGGGGATACCACTGACAGAAGCCGCAAAGGAGACTGAAGAGCTTGCGCTGGCAATGAAGCTTTGGAGTAAGTAAAAACATTGTAACAAAGAATTATATATCCCAAGGAAGCAATTGATATAGAGAAGGCAAAGGGCACCCTTTACCACGCCGCGGAATATACGTCGGAGAAGGAAAAGGGTGCTCTTTTTCATTTGGATTTTTTTTATGCTGCATACTTTATCCGGGGAGTCACAAACTATAATTACGGACGAAAGGAGATATACATAGGAACAAAGGCGGAATCAGGGTTTCCATGAATTATCTATTGGTATTTATGAAAACCGATAAAAGATGGAGTTGACATACATATTGTACTTATGTATAATATTAGCACAACATATAGTGGATTTATTCATATAGATTGCTTGATGCTACGGAGGAAAAAATATGGAACATATCTTATCAAATGAATTTCTAGATACATATCGTAATAGGAAAAGCCCGCTCAGCCATATCGGTGAGTTTGTATATTTAAGGACCTATTCCAGATACCTGGTGGAGAAGAAGCGGAGAGAGAACTGGTTTGAAACGGTTCTTCGGACTACAGAGTATAACATTGGCTTAGGAATTGAATATCGTAAGAAAATGGGGCTTGCGATTGACTGGGAGGAGGAGAAGAGGGAAGCAGAGGCTTTATTTGACCATCTGTTCCACTTAAGAACCTTCACCTCGGGGAGAACCCTGTATATGGGAGGTACTGAGGTGGTAAAGCAGTATCCCCTTTCCAATTACAACTGTGCCTTTACGAATATTGAAACCCTGCGAGATCTGGTGGATGTATTCTATCTCCTGATGGTGGGTAGCGGTGTCGGAATCCGCATTGACAGAGCACAGGTAGAGAAGCTGCCGATGGTACGGCCTGTCCTACTAGAAAGCCGGTATGACAGCACTGTCCGTCAACTGCTTACGAAGGAGGAAATGGAACATACCCTGTTAAGTATCGATGAAGAGGAGCCTGAAACAGCCCTCATCAAGGTAGGAGATAGTAAGGAGGGCTGGTGCGATGCCCTAGAAGGCTATTTCCGGCTGCTGACCCTGCAGGAGTATGGGGCAGTGAAGAAAATAATCATTGATTATAGCTTTGTCCGTCCTGAAGGAGAAAGGCTGAAGAGATTCGGAGGAAGGGCATCCGGGCATAAATCCATCCAACGGATGTTTGAGAAGATCAATCGGGTGTTCGTCAGGAGAAATGGACTGGGTCTAAAAACAATTGATATTCTGGATGTGGCTACGATTATCAGTGAAAATGTCGTGTCCGGTGGTGTCAGACGAAGTGCCATGATGGTAATCTGTGATGAGGATGATGAGGAGGTCATCAATGCCAAGAGAAACATCTATCAGGTGATTGATGGAAATTGGATTGAAAACCCGGAAATATCTCACAGGAAGATGAGCAATAACTCCATTCTGTATCAGAAACGTCCTTCCATGGAGAGAATTAAAGAAATCATAGAGTCTATCCGGACGAACGGAGAACCGGGCTTTATTAACGGTTTGGAGGCAGTCAGACGGAAACCGTCCTTCCGGGGCTGTAATCCCTGCGGTGAGATTCTTCTGCGCTCGAAGCAGTGCTGTAATCTTACGACGAATAATATGATGGCTTTCTCCGGGGAAGGTACCTTTGATGAAGCCGGCTTCCATGAAGTATTAAGGCTATCCACCAGAGTGGCACTCCGAATGACACTGGTGGAGGTGGAGCTGCCGGAGTGGAATCAGGTAATGCATGCGGATAGGATTATCGGAATCTCCTTAACAGGGATGATGGACATGGTGAATAAGTCCCGCATGAGCAAGGAAGAGCTGGCTGCCCTGCTAAGCAGACTCCATCAGACAGTCCGTGAGGAAGGGGAGCGTTATAGTAAGGAGCTTGGTATTACTGCTCCGGAGCTGATGACAACCATAAAGCCGGAAGGCAGTCTGTCAACCCTACCCGGCGTTAGCTCAGGGATTCATTATGCACACGCAGGTTATTATATCCGAAGAATCAGAATATCCGCCACCGATCCGCTCTATAAGATGATAGCCCTCCAGGGCAGTTATCCAATCTATAACGAAATCGGACAGACGGATGAGGACTGCTCGATTAAGGTCATTGAGTTTCCTGTCAAGGCTCCGGAGGGACGAACGAAATATGATGTTAGCGCAATCGAGCAGCTTGAATTATATAAGATGTCCATGGAGAACTGGTCGGATCATAACACCTCCATCACAGTACATGTCAGAGAGCAGGAATGGGATGAGGTGGCTCAATGGGTTTATGACAATTTTAATTATGTAGTAGGAATTACCTTCCTGCCGCTTATGGAGGAGACCTATCCCCTATTACCCTATGAGTGTACCACCAAGGAGGATTATGAAGAGAGAATTCGGCTGATTAAGCCGATTGACTACGAGCTTCTGGCAAGACTCGATGATGACGGGGAGCATGATATCATCGATCAGGAGTGCGCCACCGGGGTCTGCCCGATCAGGTAAATCCAAGAATAGTAATCCCCCCTTACGCATAAGATGTACAAAATATAAAGCGTAAAGGGGGAGAAGCTCTTTGCCGGCTTATCAGGTTGTTGTCAGGGAAAAGGTCATACAGCAGGATATGTATTACAAAAATCAGATTATCATGAAATATACGATCAAGTATCCTCAGTTTACTTCTGCACACGATCAGGTGTTTTTGGATAAATTAAATTCGTTTTACCGTACCAGAGCTATAATGTACGAAAGATCTAACCTCATGAGTTTATATCAGATGGCCATGGTGGAATATGAATACTCCATAGCCAATGGCTTTCCGGTCAGGCAATTTGAGGCCTATGTGGAGTATCAGGTTACATATAACCAGGACTGTGCTCTCAGCCTGTATTTTGATCAATACGAATATGCAGGAGGAGCTCATGGGCTTACCATCAGATATTCTGATTCCTGGAACCTTAGGAAAAGCAAAAAAATTGAACTGATGGATCTTTATCCTCCCAGGAGTAATTTGAAGGAAACCCTGATAGGGATCATCATTGGGCAGCTGGAGGCGAGCTACAACCCAGAAAACAGTGTGGTTTTTAGTGATTATGCGAAGCTGGTCAGGGAGACCCTCAAGGTTAATAATTTCTATTTGATGCCGGAGGGTGTGGTGATATACTTCCAGGAATATGATATTGCCCCGTATTCCAGCGGTCTTCCGACCTTTGTGATACCTTATTCGTCCCAAGGACCGATTGCTCCAAAATGCATATAATCATACGAAAGTCCCCCGGTCATAAATAAAACAGGTGAACCGTTTTATTTATGACCGGGGGACTTATCCTACTGGTCTGTTTATCTGAATGTATCTTAATTTCCGCCGGGGCCGCTACGGCCTGGTGAATTATCCGGAACCTGAGCATGACTGTCCTTCATGGAGTTGCTGGAGGAATTGCCGGTATTGTTCCTAGAGGAACTGTTGGAGCTGTTCCGGGATGAATTCTTGCTGCTATTTTTGGACCCGCTGTTACTGTGATTCTTTGCCATAACTGTCTCCTTTCCTTGCTTTTACCAGATAGTATGACAGGAAAGGCAGAGATTATACATAAGCCTGTTTAAATTAATATGCAGTCGCAAAGGAACCCATCTTTACATTCTTGATTGCCCGTTCATTGATTTTCACATCATGCTTGGTCAGGATGCTTTCACCATAATAGGTTTCAAAGGCTGTATTCTCGGCATCTTCAATTGCATTCTTCACCATTGTCTCATAGGTTTCAGGATTGTCATTATTGATCATCCTTACAACATAATAACCATTTTCTGTTGCAAAGGGCTCACTGATATCTCCATTGCCCATTTCCATCATCATGGTTTTCAGATCCTCAGGGTAGGTAGTATCTGTTTTAATGAAATTATTCTCCCTGTATTGCAGCTCTGTCTCTCCTTCAGGTACCAGAGTGGACCAATCCTCTGTTGTTAAAGCTTCCGTATATTTTGCCTTTATCTTCTCATAGGCCGCGGTCTTCTCCTCCTCAGTCATAGCAACCTGCTGACCGGACTCGTCCGCTTTCTGATTAGAGATATATAGATATTGAATATCATATTGCCTATTATCCTCATAGGAGATTCCGGCTTTGATGGCTTCGTCATCAACATCTAGAGTTTCAATGATATCGCTACGGTAACGCTTTGACAAAGCGACCTTTTCCTTTATCTTCTTCAGGAAATCACCGGTAAAGCCGTTGTCTTCAATCACATCCGGGGATAACTGTTCATAGAGCATAGTAGCAATATCTTCATTGATGGTACTAATCTCCTCCTCGGTGAGGGAATATCCGGCGGACAGGGCTTCCTGATACATAATTTCATTGAAGACCGCAAGACCCAGTGCCTCCTGCTTGGCGATGTCTCCGATCGTGATTTCACCGGACTCATCATAGGGTGTTGACCAGTCGATCGCTCCGAAAATCTGTGAATAGGCATTATAGCCACTTTCTACATCATAAAAGTAATAACTCAGATCGCTCATGCGGTATTTTTCTTCGTCAATGGTGATTAACACTCTTTCATACAGCTGGTCAAACAGCAGGGCGGCCACTAAAAATACCCCCAAAACGATGGAAGGGATGAGCCAATATTTACGATTGACTGTTGATAAATTCTGTTTTGACTTTTTTGGTACTTTGATAGGTTTTTTAGACTTATTCACCTGATTGCTACCTCCATAATTTTCTCTTGGTAATTATTTTAAACCTTTCTGTATATAAGTCAATAGGCTTGGACCAGTTCACAATATATACATAAATCATACATAACATTCAGAATATTAATTATATCAAAAATCCCCTGATAATTCAAATAAAAAATAAAGCCTGAAACCCATTGGAGCAAAGGATATGGGTTACATAATTTGTATAATGCTATGGACACAACTTTATGGAATATGTTATAATGTTCGCGACAACAAGGCTCCGGATTTCAGGATATTAGCCTATCCGGAGGAGTATTTTGTATTTCCTGGACCCCCCCACTGATTACTCATTATGAAATGATAAAATATAGGAAAGATTAGGTGAATATGTTATGGGACCGTATCAGGCAAAAGCGATACAAATCATGGATGAAGTGAATAAGGTTGTGATCGGAAAAAGAGTTATTATCGGTAAGGTACTTACTGCGATCCTTGCGAAGGGACATATTCTACTTGAGGATCATCCAGGAGTGGGAAAAACAACGCTTGCGTTGGCGTTCTCCAGAGCCATGGCCTTGGATTACCACAGATTACAGTTTACTCCGGATGTACTTCCCACCGATGTGGTTGGCTTTCACCTGTTGAATAAGGATGGGGACAGCTATCAATATAAGCAGGGAGCCATTATGTGTAATCTGTTTTTGGCAGATGAAATCAACCGTACCTCCTCTAAAACGCAGTCCGCATTGCTGGAGGTAATGGAGGAAGGTAAGGTCACAGTGGATTCGGTAACGAGGGAGGTACCCAAGCCCTTCGTTGTCATGGCGACGCAGAATCCGATCGGTTCTGTCGGTACTCAGATGCTGCCGGAATCCCAGCTGGACCGTTTCATGGTCAGACTGACGATGGGCTATCCGGATATGAAGAGTGAGATCGGCATCCTGAAGGAGAGACAGAATAACAATCCCCTGGAAAAAACAGTGCAGGTGGTGGACAAGGAGGAGATTCTTATCATGCAGAATCTGGTAGAGGATGTATTTGTCCATGACTCCATCTATGAATATATTACACTTTTGGTTCAACAGACCAGGGACAATCCGCTGGTGGAGCTGGGAGTCAGCCCGAGGGGCTCGCTTGCCATGATGAATATGGTAAAGGCAACTGCATTTTTAAGTGGAAGAGATTATGTCGTACCCGGAGATATACAGTATATCTTTAAGGATGTAGCAGCGCATCGTATGATTCTCAAGGCTAAGGCTAGGGTGAATAATGTAACCGTGGACAACCTTCTGGAGGATATTCTCCGTATCGTACGCCCACCCAGAATTTTAGCAAAGAATGTGTAAACCAATCGGCTTCATGGAGGGTAAGGTCCGGACTGGCTTAAGACCTTCAAGGCTTGAAGCATAAAGAGCAGGTGTGGAAATGTTACAAAATAAAATCAAATATCTAGCCCTATTGGCCACAATCGGCCTACTTTCAATTCTTTACAATGTATATTTTATGGGAATCATTTTCCTTACGGTAGCAGCTCTGCCCCTCCTGATGCTTGCCCTATTGATCTATCTCTACAAAAGGGTGAGCGTGGAGCTGGCGTCCACTGTTCATGTGGTGGGTAAGGGGGAGGTGATTCCGGTCTCTGTGCAGATTTATAATCCTACAATCTTCCCGGCCTCCGGCATTCGGCTCATGATAAGCTACCGTAATTCCTTCTCCGATAAGACGCATAAGAAGGAGTTCATCGTATCGGCGGATGCCAGAACCAGAGCCACCGTAGCCCTGAACCTGATGTCAGAGCACGCAGGTAATCTGGAAATATTCTTAACGAAAATTAGATTTTATGACTATCTTAGGCTGTTCTCCTTAAGAAGAAAACTAAAGGGAGATCTAAAAATAGCCATTCTGCCCGTATTTCATGAGATAATGGAGGAGCTGACAAACAGCTCCAGAATGCAGATAGAAAGCGACTACTTCTCTACGATAAAGAGCGGGGATGATCCTTCTGAGGTATTTATGATACGCGAATACAGGGAGGGTGACAGGCCTACGAGAATCCATTGGAAACTCAGCATGAAGCAGGATCAGCTGATGATGAAGGAGTTCAGCGATCCCTTAAACTGCTCTATGCTGATTTTTGCTAACTTAAGCGTATCCATGGAGGATGCGCTGGTATATATGGATGCCTTAATGGAATGCGCACTGTCCTTATCCTATTCCTTTTTACTGAAGGGGCAGATCCACTATTTTTCCTGGTATGATGCAAAAAATAGCTGTTGCAGGAGGATCCGTGTAGAAAATGAGAAGGATCTGTTTGAAGCGGTGGACGGACTGCTGCAGACCGGACCTTATTCCGGAGGCACCGACATTATGACAGCTTATCTGGCGGAGCATCCGAATGACCAGTACACGGATCTCTTCTATGTCACCGGAGAGGTGGACGGATCCCAGATGGATTCCCTGTCCTTGATTAAGGCAAATGTAAGGCAGATTCTCTATGTGAATGATACCTCCAGATATTCAGAAGTCCATAACGGCAGCCTCCGCATTAAGCTGCCAATCGCAGAGGAATTGGTGAGTAAGCTCGGTGAAATGGGAATCGGACTCCTATCGGTGGATACCGGTAATGTGCATGGTAATTTGGAGGCTCTGAAGCTTGGATAGAAGGTTGGTGTGAAATGAGCCATAAAATAAAAGATGGAATTGTCTTTGACAATACAATCTATATGATGGATGAGAAGAGAGCAGGATTTCCTGTCTTCTTAAGGTGCTTGCAGCTGTTAGCGGTTTTCGCAGGAAGCTATAGTGTGATGGCAATGATGATAGACAGCTTATCCTTATCTGTAGCAACCGACCGCTTCCTGGTGATATGGCTGCTGGCCGGTAGCAGCATTTATCTGATGTTTCTCTATCCCTCTTATGACATGATTAAGCTGGCAGCTTCCCTAGTGCTTTATCTGGCTGTAGGAAAGAAGTATTTTGAACAGATAAAAAATGGCTTCTATCTTTTAGAAAATGCAGTTCTTGATCAGGCCGGAGCCTACTATGGGAGCATTGTCATTCATTATAAAGCTGATTATGCCACAGCGGAAGAGGATATAACGCTGCTGCTGATCATGATTATGATTCCCTTGATTGCCTTATTGTCGTATTCCTTGGTACGCAGCAGATTATTACCGATCTGCGACATGATTATGTTATTACCGGTGGCAGGAAGCTTCGCACTGGGGGTTACTCCTTCAGAGGTGAACCTTCTGACCTATATCCTAACGATGGTATTCTTAACCAGGTCCTACGGAGCAGGGCAATCCTCCTATAAGGAGCAAAAATTCATGCTCCATAGGATTAATAATCATGCAGCCCTGGTATTAACCATCCTTGTATTCACCCTATTCCAAATGATGAAGCTGGCAATCCCGATTGAGAAATATGAACAGCTTGACGGCATCAAGACAGCGAAGGGCGAGATTCAGCATTTTCTGTTTAACTTCTCCTGGGAGGAGGTAACGGATAAGATCGGTGAGGTGAAATGGCTTCCCAGCCGAAAAACAAGCAATGGGGGCCTGAATTCAGGTAAGCTGGGAAGAGTGGATCAGATCAACTATGATGAGACGGAGCAGCTTAAGGTTTCAGTACCTCTAAAATCCATTACAGAGGGGATCTACCTGAAGGGCTATGCCGGAGCGGTATATACGGGGGATAGCTGGGAGGGACATTCCAAGGAGACCAAGAAGCGTTACATGGAGCTCCAGAACAAGCTATCCTCGGAGGAATTCCAGCCCGCGAATGTCAGTACCACCTTCCTGAAGAGACTTTCCCTGCTCAGCGTTGCAGTAGACAGTAGCACGGCTCGAGTCTTAAAGAACAGTGAGGAGAACCAATATCAATATCAGCAGGGCACCATTACGATAGAATATACCGGGGCCAACAAAAAACATATTTATGCGCCCTATATGACGGATTTTGATAGCTCCAAGGCTGCGAAATACGAAGATGACCTATATGCTGTGCCTGCAGATAAGGATGACAGCTATGAATTCGATTTTTATTTTTCCCTCAGAATGGATGATAAACTGGCCGAATACCTGACCCCAACCAAGAGCAAGCTGGGCAACTATGATCAATATGAGAAGCTTTACCGGGATTTTGTTTATCAAACCTATACAAAGCTCCCGGAGGAAGGACTGGAGCGTCTGAGAAATGAGTTTACCAGAGCGAGGATTGGTTCAAGAGTTGACTCACTGGACAAGGCGGTTTCCTATGTGAAGGACTATTTGCACAATAACGCACAGTACACCCTGTCCCCGGGAAAGCTTCCAAAGGGTAAGGACTTTGTGGAATATTTTCTCTATGAAAATAAGGTGGGCTATTGCTCTCACTTTGCATCCGCCGGAGTACTGATGCTCAGGTCCTTGGGATACCCGGCCAGGTATGCAGAAGGATATGCAATCAGTACCGCGGACATATTGATGGAGGATTATCGAGGAGATGAGTGGGTTACCACCTATTCATCCCAGCTTAAGGTAGAACAGCTGGATTCCCAGGTAGAGGCTTCCGTCAAGGATTATTGTGCCCATGCCTGGGCTGAAGTTTATATCGACGGCTTCGGATGGTTTCCTGTGGAATTCACACCCGGTGCAGGAGCAGAAAATACTGAGCGGGTGATCGGTGAGGCAACCGATGTGAATGAGCATATAGCAAAGGAGGAATCTCAGGCAGCCCCTACGGTTGCTCCACCTAAGCCTACAGAGGCTCCGGAACAGAAGCCGGAGGAACCCACCTCCAAGCCTACGGTAGCGCCGGATCAGAAGCCAGGAGAAGAAAAGAAGGGGACAACACCTGCAGCGAGGGAACAAAAACAGCTTACCTCAGTGGTTCTGATCCTACTTATCGCAGCGGTATTGATTTCTCTGACAGCTATCGTAATTTTCTTGAGGATACGAAGGAAGAGGATGACAGGAAACGAAGACCGGAGCCGGAGGGCCTTGCTGATCTACCGTCAGCTAGAACGTCTTCTGCAGCATGGCAGGGCTTTACCGAAGAGAAGCAGATGCCTGGAGGAACATTTAGATTATGTGAAGGAGCACTGTCCCCATATCGATGATGAGAACTTTGAAGCATGTATGGACCATGTGAGGAAGGCAAGGTTTGGAAGGGATACCATCAGTGAGCGGGAGCTTCAGGAGTTGGAAGCGTTTTACGAGGAATTGAGTAGAAAGCTGCTCCGGGCTAGCTCGCCTGTGAAACGTACCTATTTAAAGCTCTTGCTGTCCTTTTAGGCGGTTAGCCAAATACAGGAAATAGTACTTCTTACTTGCAGCGGATTGTGGTATACTTAAGAAGAAAGCTTGAAACAAAAACCAGAATGGAGTGGCCAATATGAATAAAATAATTACAATTAGCAGACAGTACGGCAGCGGAGGAAGAGAAATCGGAGAAAAGCTGGCTGTGAAACTGGGAATTCCATTTTACGACAAGGAGTTAATCACAAGAGCAGCAAGAGAGAGCGGATTTGCGGAAAGTGCATTCGAGAATGCGGAGAGGAAAGCAACCAATAGCCTCCTATATTCCATTGCTATGGGGATGAATGCTTATGGGAACCAGGAAATTGGATTTACCCATCTTTCCCTGGATGATCAGATCTACCTCGCCCAGTCCAATGTGATCCGGAAGGTGGCAGGTGAGGGTTCCTGTGTCATCGTCGGAAGATGTGCCGACTACATCCTCAGGGATTATAAAAATGTAGTACATGTCTTTGTTTGGGCGGATCTTCCCTTCCGTGTGGAAAGGGCAGTCAGCCTCTATCACCTACCGGCGAATAAAGCAGAGGAAGAGATTTTGAAGACAGATAAACGCAGGGCAAATTACTATAACTACCACGCCAGTGAGAAGTGGGGCAGGATTGAGAACTATCATCTCTCCATCAAGAGCAATGATGTCGGCATCAATAACACAGTGAAGCTGATAGCAGAATATCTGGAATTTGAGAAAGGGGCAAACTCTTAAGCATGAAATGGAAGGATAAATTTAATAAAAAATACGCTCAGATCTCATTGTATGTCATCATTACCTGTGTCATCATTTATTGCCTGTCTAAAATTGCGGACAATGCACCATTGCTTCTCCGCAGATTCATGAACTTAGTCGGATGGATCCTGCAGGTAATAAAGCCGGTTATTCTGGGCTTTGTATTTGCCTATCTGATGGACCCGGTAGTAAGCCTGTTTGAAGGGAAATTCCGGAAAAATAAATTTTTAAAGAAAATGAAGAGGCCCCGTACAATAGCGGCAATCCTTTCCGTAGTATTACTGTTTGCAGCCTTAGTAGGGCTAATTTCCATGCTGGTATACAGTGTCACCAGGCAGCTTAGACTGGCAAATCTTGATGATGTCATCCGCCTCAGCGAAGAGTTCATGGACAGCTTGAATGCCTTCTACAGGTCCATCCTGGATAAGATGAGTGATCTAGAGATACAATCTGAGGAGCTTGAGAAATATGTAACGAATGCGACACAATATGTCATGAATGCATTGCTAAGCTTTGCGGGAGCTACGGTAAATTCCGTAACAAATATCTCGGGCTATATGACCACGATCATCTTCAGCTTCATCATCGGCTTCTATTTCCTGATTGACGGACGAATGTTCATGGACTATATCCGGAAGGTATGGAGGGCTCTGTTTCCCGAACGCTTCAATCAGAAAACCATATCCATCATCCATGACATGGATCATGTTTTCTCCGGCTATATCAGAGGTCAGCTGGCAGATGCTTTTGTGATGATGATACTAATTAGTCTTATTTTATCCATTACCGGGGTAAAATTTGCGATTGTTATCGGAATTTTCGCTGGGATTGGCAATTTAATTCCCTATTTCGGCCCGATTGTTGCATACATAAGCACAACAATTGTGTGCCTGATTAACGGTGACACAAAGATTTTATTTGTATCCATCCTGGCTCTGGCAGTGATTCAATTTATAGATGGAAATTTGATCGGACCCAAGCTCTTAAGTAGATCGATTAAGATCCATCCGCTGATCATTATCATCTCTTTGATCTTTGGCAGCGCCATCGGAGGGTTCCTTGGAATGCTTCTGGCTGTTCCGGTGGGGGCTTATATTAAGCTGATCTTTGTCCGTTTTATTGATCACAAATCGGCCAGAAAGCCCGACGCAGGTCATAGTATGAAATAGCCTGCTTCTATTGTAATAAGGAAAGCTTTTGAACTCTAACTAAAAGGTAAGGTATCCTATGGTTTACGAATATTTAATATACCGTAAGAAAATCTTAAGAAAATATATAGTCAATATTTAATAATTATGGTGTACCATGGTAAAAGAGATCTCACCGGTTGAGGTGGTTTGGACTGAATGAGCAGAGAAGGTGTTGAATGAAGAATAAAGATGAAACGATAATCGAACTGAAGAATGTTAAGAAAATCTACCGGATGGGAAATGAACGAATCAGTGCCGTGGATGATGTCAGCTTTACGATCAAAAAAGGTGAATTCTGCTGTCTCTATGGTGCCTCCGGCTCCGGTAAATCCACATTACTGAATCTGATGGCCGGGATAGAGAAGATTTCCGGTGGTCAGATTATCATTAAAGGGAAGCATATACATAAAATGAGTGAAAAAAGCCTAGCGAAATTCCGTCAGAATTATCTTGGCTTCGTATTCCAATCCTATAATCTGATGAACTCCATGACAGCATTGGAGAATGTAGAGCTTCCTCTGGTATTTAAGCATATCAATGCCAGAAAGAGAAAAAGAATGGCAAAAGAAATGCTAAAAAAGGTAGGTCTGGGGGCAAGGCTTAAGCATAAGCCAAAGCAGATGAGCGGTGGTCAGCAGCAAAGAGTGGGCATTGCAAGAGCGTTCGTAAGCAATCCTGAGATTGTATTTGCGGATGAACCGACAGGTAACCTGGATTCCAAAACCTCCAAGGAGGTCATGGATCTAATTAAATCCATGGCAGAAACCAATCAACAGACCATTGTCATGGTGACTCATGACAGAAGACTCACAGAATATGCGGACAGGATTATTCATATCTTTGATGGCAAGATTGAAGAGATTGAGTATGTGAAGAAGCAGGAGGAGGAGCCTGAGCCTGAGGAGCAGCTGGAGAAGGATATTTCCTGACAGTATGAAAGGGAAAATAAAACATTATTGATAGGAAGCAGAGGGAATAAGAATGAAGATGAAGAGATTAATGGTTGCGATATTGACAATCTGTTTACTCGCAACAGGAATGCTTGGGAACCTATACATAGCAAAGGCTGAAAATGGACCATATGTCGTGGCGGCAGATAAGAATACCACCTTTGAAATAAAGCCCGGTACGACCACCCATATTAAGCTGAAGGTGAAAGCCACCAGTTATTTTCTGTATGAGCTTACAGTGAAGGTATCGGATGAGAACAATAACACTCCCTTTACCTACGGCAGACCCATATTTACCAATGAGCAAGGGGAACCCATTACTTCCCTTGGCAGCAGTATGAATGCCTTTTTGGAATTTGATGTTACTGCGAAGGAAACGGCGGGAATCAAAGCCTATCCGATTACCCTGGTGATTGAAGGGACTAATTTTACTGAAAACTCCTTCAGCTCAAAGCTGGGGCTGCAGCTGAATGTCCTTGAGGAGAAGGCTCCCTCACAGCTGACCATAAAGGATGTTGCGTATGAGGACAATATGATTGGCAGCAATACGAATATCACCTTTAAAATTGTGAATGAAGGTGAAATCATTGCTCGTAATACATATATCAATGTTGCCTATGGCGATAGCGGAATCACGAAGAATTATTCTGCAGACAACATAAGAATCGGGGACATCGCTCCGGGAGACATGAAGCCGGTTACATTACCTGTGACCATTCTTACCAGTGCTACCCCGGGCAAAAAGACGCTTACGGTAAATTTCAGCTTTAAAAATATCGATGGTGCTGAAAAGACCTCTACATATTCCTTCCAGGTAGAACTCAGTGAAAACACAGATGCACCCTCTATCGATATCGAGAGCATTGTCTATCCGGATGATGTAAAGCCCGGGGATGAATTTGTCCTTAAGGCTGTATTCAGAAACAATGGGGAGACGAAGGCAAAGGATATCAAGGTCACTGTTGAGAACTCAGAAGCGGACAGTATTGTGAAGAATTATTTCTCAGACTTTATTAAGGTAAGTAATCTGAGCTCGAAGGAAGCAAGGGAAGTTGGAATTCCTTTGATTGCCGGAGCAAGTGCAAGCGGTAACCTGAATAAATTGGTATTAAAAATAACCTATACGGATACACTGGGTGGAACCCATGTGAAGACAAAGACTTTGTATCTGAAGGTGGCATCGGAGACAGATGCTCCGGCAAAGGAAACCTCTATCGTCATTAAGAATGTTAGCCAGAATCCCGCGAAACCGGTAGCCGGTGGGGATCTGAAGGTCTCCTTTGAAATAGAGAATAAGGGCAACACGGATATTAAGGAGCTGAAGCTCACTCTGGATGGACTCACAGGAAGTACCTTTATTCCGGTGAATACGGAGCCTTATATTTATGTCGAGCTGCTAAAGGCAGGAGAAAGCAAAGCCATAACAATTCCACTGATGATATCCGATGATATTAAAGAAGGTCTGAATTATTTGGATGTGAAATATAGCTATAAGGGCGGAGCAGGTGAGGTCATAAGAATACCTGTGCTGGATATCCAGAACTCTCTGGGCAGCAGTAGCATACCGAAGCTGATTATCAGTCAGTACTTTGCTGATGTGGAGGAGCTCAAAGCAGGTTCTGTATTTAACTTTACCTTTGATATCACCAATACGCATTCCTCTGTCGCTGCGAAAAACATCACGGTCATTGTGAAAAAGCCGGATACTCAACCGGAAGAAATATTCTCTCCTACCAAGGGCAGCAACAGCTTCTTTATTGAAAGCATCGCACCGGGGGAGACGGTTCAGAAGTCACTGGAAATGAAGGTTAAATCCGATGTTAAGACAGGAGTTTATAAGGTACTCGTTGTACTGGAATATGAATTCGATGGCTATAAACCGAAGGAAAACAGTGATGAGGGCTATACCAGGAATAATGAGTTAACGCTTCAGGCAGTGGAAAATGCAAGACCGGTTGTAGATTACGTCAATGTATACTCCTATGACGGTAATGTAGTTGTCCAAAACCCTGCTTTCCTGTCCTTTGAATTCTATAATATGGGTAGATCCGCTCTGAACAATGTCGTTGCAACTGTAGAAGGGGATTTTTCAAAGGCGGATGGAAATATGTACTTTGTGGGCAATGTCCTAGAGGGAAGCTCCATGTATGTTGAGTTTGAGGTCATTCCCAATATTGAGGGACTGGCGAAGGGTACCCTAAGGATTACCTACGAGGACAGCAATGGTGATAAAGTGGATTATCTGAAGGAATTCGAAACCACAGTAAATGGGATGCCGATTTTTGATCCCGGGCTTAACGGAGACGGCGGAGTGGATGTCTTCAACCCGACTGTACCTCAGCCGAAGAAGGAGATATTAAAGCCTTGGCTTTTCATCATAATTCTGATACTGATCTTCGTAATATTCCTTCCGGTAACTAGAAAAGTAATTATTACAATCTACAGAAAGAAGCTTCAGAAGAAGGAAGAAGCGAAGTATTAGAACATAAAATGTGATGCAAGTGTGAAGAAAAGCATCTTCACACGGGAAGAACCGGAGAGTTTCCCATAGGAGGCTCAGGGCTGGTTTTTCCGGACTATTTTGGATGCTGAAGACAGCATCTTGGAGGTAAGGATGAGTGAATTCATTATGAACACAAATACGAATACAACAACAGTGGCTGTTACCAGGGATGGGGATACTAAGGTGAGGATTGCGGCAGCAGCAAGTAATACCACAACTGTAACGAAGGATGCAACAAGCAGTACAGCTACTATGGATCAGACTGCCACATCAACAGAACAGGATTCTGCTGCAGAAGCAGCGCTGGCAGAGGAAGCAGCTGCAGGTGAAGCCGGAGAAGTAGCACCGGCCGAAGCATCCACAGAGATTGCAGAGGAAGGTACTGATGCAGTTATGGTAGAAACGGAAGCAACTGCTGTTTCAGAACCGGTACCTGTATTTGAAGGGGGCCCTGTGGGCGACATTGGTTTTGATGAGGGAATGTATATGGATCCTACGATGGAGACCGGTATGGCGGAAGTGAAGGATCCGCTGCTCTCCTCCTGGCCCTTTGTTATCGGTATCTCAGCAGTAGTACTCCTTGTGAGTATGGCGCTTGGAGCATTATTAGCCCGTAGAAAAATCAAAAAAGGGATTGAGCTATATGAAGATTAGTGATCTGATCAAAATGGGTCTTAGGAATTTATTCCGAAGAAAGGTCAGAACCATACTTACGGTACTGGGTGTTATCATCGGTACTCTGTTCATCATTATCATGCGGTCAATCGGCCATGGTATGAATAATTACTATGAAACGCAGGTCATGCAGAATGGCAGCGCAAATATGATTACGGTCAATACCTATGGGGATATCTTTGATGATAAGGGTAACTGGGTGGACTCAAGGCAGCAGAAGCTGGACGACACGCTGGTGGAACAAATCCGGGTTCTGGAGCATGTCGTAGCGGTTACTCCTGTCCTAAGAATGGATGCCACCCTGTATACCGGCAGATATCAAGGATGGAGCTATATTACGGCAATGGATTTAAGTGCTGCAGAAGCCTTTGGATTTCCTGAGCTGTCCTTGGGTTCCTATCCGACGGAGGAGGATAATTCTACTATTATCTTTGGATTTAATAATCCATACCCGTTTTACGACCCGATGAACTGGAGGGGCGGGCAGAAGACCATCGATCTGGCGAAGGATAAGATCGTATTAAAATTTGAGCAATACCAGCCCACAGGCAAGAAGAAGAAATTCTCCCTCCCGCTGACCAATATTGCAAAGATGGTAGAAACTAGGGCTGAATTTGATTACAATACCTATATGGATTTGGATTATTTTAAGGAGATCTATCAGAGATATTGTAATACCTTATCCCTGGAGGACCGGAAGAAAGCAATAAAAACACTGTCTGAATATCAGCAGATTATGTTGACCGTAGATTCCATGAGGAATGTAGAGAAGGTACAGGAAAAGATTCAGGAGCTGGGCTTCTCCTCCTTCAGCTATGTACAGATGATGAAGCCTACCATAGAGGCCTCCGATACCTTACAGCTGGTTATGCTGGGTCTTGGCGTGGTATCTCTGTTCGTATCGGCCATCAGTATCGCTAATACTATGGTCATGGCAATCTATGAACGAACCAAGGAAATCGGTATTATGAAAGTGCTAGGATGTATCATCAAGGACATCAAGAAGCTGTTTTTGTTCGAAGCAGGCCTGATCGGCTTCTTAGGTGGAGTATTTGGCATTTTACTAGCCTACCTATTCTCCTTCCTGATCAATAAATATGGTCAGCCAATATTCGGCAAGCTGATGCCGGGAGCATTTACCTATATGAATCCTGAGAGTACGATGAATGCGACCATATCGATCATTCCGCCCTACCTGCCCATTCTTGCACTGGTAATCTCCACAGGAGTAGGACTGGTCTTTGGTTATTTCCCTGCTAGGCGTGCGACTAAGATCAGTGCGATTGAGGCGATGAAGAACGAAGCATAATACAGCATTCATTGGTGATAGAACCTATATTTATTACCATAATTTCTAAGAAATCGTAAATATATCAAAAAAGGGCTGCCGTAAGGCGCCCTTTTTCTTCCTTCTATTCCTTCCTTTCCTCAGCCCGATAAGGGTATGGGGGAGATCCTCTTTCGCTAGGAGGAGATAGCTTAATTCAATTTGATTTTTAAAAAAGATGTGGTATAATGGGAAACAAATGTTAAGAAGAGGTGTAACGAATGGTATGTAATAACTGTGGAAGACAGACAAAAAATGAGGAAGCGAATTTTTGTGATTACTGTGGCCACGGCTTCCGTGAACAGATACAAAAACCGGCAGCACCTGTGAATCCGATCCTTCCGAAACAGACTGTAGTGGTACAGGATAGAGCGGAAAAACCACTGACCTTCTTGAGCTTTCTGGGCTCCTATGGCATATTCTTCATACCGGTGATTGGGACCGTGCTTTTTCCGATCATGCTGCTTGTCTGGTCCTTTAGCAGTAAGGTATCGGTGACTAAGAAGAACTGGGCTAGGGCGACCCTGATCTTCGTTATACTGTTCTTCTTCTTTATGGCTTACTTAATGATCGATACCTTGATGCTTCCCTTCGTTCAGGAGTTCCTGAAGGGAAATATCGATAATGGTGAGTTAATGAGGCAGTTAAGAGAATATTATGGCTTCTAAAAGGGATATCGATCATTGGAATGTTGTCCGGACAGAGTATAGGATATCGTATGGTATGATTCGATAGAGAAAGGTCAAAATAATAGGGAAAGGATGATACAATATGAGTGGAATTAGAACAAGATATGCGCCCAGTCCTACAGGCAGAATGCATGTCGGAAACCTAAGAACAGCATTATATGAGTATTTGATTGCAAAGCATGAGAATGGAACCTTCATTTTAAGAATAGAGGATACCGATCAGGAACGATATGTGGAGGGAGCTCTGGATATTATCTATCGTACCATGGAGGGAACCGGACTGATTCATGATGAGGGACCGGACAAGGATGGAGGTTATGGACCCTATGTACAGAGCGAACGAAAGGCCTCCGGAATGTATTTGGAGTATGCGAAGCAGCTGGTAGAGAAGGGAGCAGCCTATTACTGCTTCTGTACGAAGGAGAGACTGGCCAACCTAAAGAGTGCTGTGGGGAGCTCTGAGGAGGATGATGATGAGGAGGCTAAGGTAATCACCAAGTATGATAAGCACTGCCTCCATCTTTCTAAGGAGGAAATTGCTGAGAAGCTTGCTGCAGGATTACCCTATGTCATCAGACAGAACAATCCGGTAGAGGGCTCAACCACCTTCCATGATGTGATCTTCGGGGATATCACCGTAGAGAACGAGGAGCTGGATGATATGATTTTGATTAAGTCTGACGGCTACCCAACCTATAATTTTGCCAATGTTGTGGATGATCATCTGATGAAGATCACCCATGTAGTAAGGGGGAATGAGTACCTGTCCTCCACTCCGAAATATACAAGATTATACCAGGATTTCGGCTGGGAGGAGCCGGTCTATGTGCATCTGCCCCTGATTACCAACGAGGAGAAGAAGAAGCTCAGTAAAAGAAGCGGACATTCCTCCTTTGAGGATCTGCTGGAGCAGGGCTTTGTCCCAGAGGCGATTGTAAATTTTGTTGCTTTACTTGGTTGGAGTTCACCAAATAATACGGAGATTATGTCCTTAGAGGATATGATTAGGGATTTTGATTATCATCATATCAATAAGGCACCGGCAGTTTTCGATATGGTTAAGCTGCGTTGGATGAACGGAGAGTACCTGAAGGCTATGGATGAGGATAAGTTTTATGACCTGGCTCATCCCTATATCAAGGAGGTTCTTCATAAGGAGCTTGATGATAAGAGAATTGCAGCCCTGGTGAAGACCAGAATTGAGACCTTAGTGGATATCAAGGGTATCATCGACTTCTTTGAGGAGCTACCGGACTATGATATTGAAATGTATACCCATAAGAAGATGAAGACGGATGCGGAGAGTTCCTTAACGGTATTATCGGAGCTTCTGCCCCGGTTTGAGGAGCTGTCAGATTATTCTGAGGAAGCCATCGAACATGTGATTATGTCCTATATCGCAGAGAAGGGAATTAAAAACGGTCAGGGCCTATGGCCCGTGAGAACTGCAGTATCCGGTAAGCAGTCTACCCCCGGCGGTGCTTATGAAATCATGAGCATCCTCGGCAAAGAAGAAAGCCTAAGAAGAATACGAATTGCCATCGATAAATTATCAAAGTAAATCTATTCATCACAAACATAGGGTATCCCCGGTATCATAGGAGCTATTATATGATACCGGGCAGGTATCCGAGGATGCCAATCTTTCCAATTGTTTTTTATCTGTCCATCTTATCGTCACCATGATTAGCATATAATCTTCGGGGAGACTCGTGTAAGCAATTCCAAAAAGGAACAGGAGCAATATTAGAATGCAGATGAATTATGCCCAGCAGCAGGCGGCCTACCATAAGGACGGTCCGATGCTGGTTCTGGCCGGCCCGGGCTCGGGGAAAACTCTCGTTATCACCGAACGGACAAGGGTACTAATAAAGGAATATCATATCCCTGAGGAGAATATTCTTGTGATTACCTTCTCAAAGGCTGCGGCCTTGGAAATGAAGGAGCGATTTCTGAGGGGAATGGGTATGGAACGGAGTAGAGTGAACTTCGGTACCTTTCATGCGATTTTTTACATGATCCTAAGACATGCCTATCATTTGGGGACAGAGAACATTCTTAGAGAGGAAGAGCGATTTCACTGTATGAAGGAGCTACTTCATCGTTTTCAGCTGGAGTACGAGGATGAGAAGGAGTTTATTACGGAGCTCTTATCCGAAATCAGTCTGGTAAAGGGTAACCGGATGGAGATTGATCACTACTATTCCCTTCACTGCGCTGATGAGATCTTTCGTTCTCTATACCGGGAGTATCAGGAGCTACTCCGTAGAAATAGCAAAATCGATTTTGATGACATGCTGCTCCTATGCTATGAGCTGCTAGCGGAGCGAAAGGATATACTGAAGAACTGGCAGCAGCGCTTCCGCTATATTCTGATTGATGAGTTCCAGGACATCAATCAGGTACAATACGATATTATCAGGATGCTTGGGGCACCGGAGAACAATCTGTTCGTCGTCGGGGATGATGACCAATCCATCTATCGCTTCCGCGGTGCAAAACCGGAGATTATGCTGAACTTCCCCTTAGATTATCCCGATAGCCCCAGGCTGGTCCTTCCGATCAATTATCGTTGTGCAGGAAATATCGTCCGGGCCTCCGGAGGGCTGATCCGTAACAATCAGAACCGATTTACGAAGGAAGCTGAGGCCTCCCGAAAGGAGGCGGGAGAGGTTACGGTGGCAGAGTATAGCACCCTAAACGAACAGTATCAGGCGCTGGTAAATGAAATCCTCAGGCGAAACAGGGAGGGAATTCAGCTGTCTGAGATGGCCGTCCTGGTCAGGACGAATCTGATATCCGGTCCTCTCCTTAGAAAGCTGATGGAATACAATATTCCCTTCCGGCTGAGAGATAGCTTGCCCAACCTATATGATCATTGGATTGCTCAGGATATCCTTACCTATATCAGAATTGCCATGGGGAACAGGGAGAGAGGACTTTTTCTGCAAATTATGAACCGGCCGAAGCGCTATATCAGCAGGGAGTGCCTCGATACACCGGAGGTAGATCTGGAGGATATTAGGGCCTATTACGAGGAGAAGAGCTGGATGCTGGAACGGATCGATCAGCTGGAATATGATCTTGCCCTCCTGTCCGGCATGAGCCCCTATGCAGCCGTAAACTATATCCGAAGAGGAATTGGATATGAGGACTATCTGAGAGAATATGCAGAGCAAAGGAAAATGAAGGTGGAAGAGCTTCTGGAGCTTCTGGAGGAGCTACAGGAGAATGCGAAGGAATTCAAAACCAATGGGGATTGGTTTGACCATATTGAGGAGTACCGGGAGGAGCTGAAGAGGCAGGCAGCCATAGGGCAGCTGCAAGGGAGCGATAGTCTGACGGTAGCCACGATGCATAGCTCAAAGGGTCTGGAATACAGGACAGTATTTATCATGGATGCCAACGAAGGGATCATTCCCCATAAAAAGGCCGCCCTTCCGACAGATATCGAAGAAGAACGGCGCCTTTTCTATGTTGCCATGACCCGTGCCAAGGATTATCTCTATATCTACAGTACAAAGGAACGATATCATAAGACCATGGTAAGATCACGGTTTATCGGCGAACTGCCGGTGCTTAATCAGAGCATAGACAGATAGGGCATCTGTGATATGAAATTGCTCTGTTGCCTTATTACCCTCCGCGCCGGCAGATATCATGATATATTCCTTTCCTCCGACCTCGGCAAGGCTGGCTAAACACAAGCCGGCCTTACTTGTATACCCTGTTTTGCCCCCAAGTAAATTCACCTCAAGGGAAATATTGTTTGGCAGGTTTTTAAACATGGTACTGTACATCGTAATTCCGTCCGGATGTAGATTGGTGGCAGAGGAGGTATACCTTTGGGAGGTAAAGATTTGCCGAAAGCTATCATTTAGAAGGGAATATTGCAGTAATACAGCCAGATCCCTTACAGAAGTATAGTGCTCACTATCATGAAGACCTGTGGTATTTGTAAAATGAGTTTGATCCATCCCAAGGTCTGAAGCCTTCTGGTTCATGAGGCGAACAAACTCTGCTTCGGAGCCGGAGATATACTCAGCTAAGCTCATACAGCATTCTCCGCCGGAGGGTAGCATGGCTCCATAGAGAAGATCGATGGCAGGGACCCTTTCCTGTGGAAGGAAGCCGGCCATGGAGGAATTTTCAGCAGTCAGGCGATCATAGAGCTCTTTTCTGATCAATACCTCCTTATCCAAATCCTCAAGATTTTCTAAGGCTGTGATTACTGTCATGATTTTGGTGAGAGAGGCGGGATAGATTCTATCCTCACTTCCCTTCTCCAGCAACAGCTCCTTTGAATCCAAATCGATTACAATGGCATTGGGACTGTACAATCGGGTTGCTGATGGGAGCAAGACACTGGTGGCCGGGCTCGGTTCAAGGTCTGCTTCTTCCAGAGCATCCGGTGATAGGGCTTTTCGTGGATCAGGGTTCAATACGGTGCCTTCTGAGGGATCCCTGGTGCTGAATCCCGGTGTAGGGAAGATTGACGGGGAGTCTATCACCAGCAGTTCAGATAGTGCACTGCTACTCTTAATGATTAAGAAGATCAGCATGACTAAAATTGCGAGGGCAGTAATCGGAAATCGTTTCTTTCTTCTCATAACAAACTCCTTTCTTATTTGAAGCTATAGATCATTCATTACGAAATTTCAATCAGCTTATCTTGTGAAACAAGGCAATGACCTATTCTATTATGACAAAAAGAAAGGAGTGATGTATAACAATAGTCTTATAAAATTCTTAAAAATTTCTTATGATTTTTTTGGCAGAGAAATCGTAAACAGAGTACGGGTTTCATTACTCTCGGCATAGATTTCACCACCATGGGCATTTACGATACTCCTTGCAATTGCCAGACCCAGACCGGAGCCTCCTGTTGTGGTGGAGCGGGATTCATCCAAACGGTAGAACTTATCAAAAATGGTACTTAAACGTTGCTCCGGAATTTGATTTCCGTGGTTTTCAAAGGTTAGAAGGATTTGATCACCGGCAGACTTTCCACGGATGGTTATGGTACTGTTCTCATAGCTGTAAGCGATGGCATTTTTTATTATGTTTTGAAAGACTCTTGCTAGCTTATCCGGATCCCCGTAATAGGTAAGGTTTTCTTCCACATCCACCTGGACCTGCTTTCCCGACTGAGCGAGGGTGGGGTAGAACTCATCTGCCAGCTGCATCAGCATATAAGGTAAATTTATGGTCTGTTTCTCCAGAAGAATTGTCTGGAGATTATATCTTGTGATATCGAAGAATTCATTGATGAGCTTTTCCAGCCGGTAGGATTTTTCCAGGGTAATCCGGGTATACTTTGCCCGTTGCTCTGCCGGTAAATCAGGAGCCTCCTCCAGAAGACTCAGATAACCGATAACAGAGGTAAGCGGTGTCCTGATATCATGAGCCAGATACATGACAAGATCATTCTTTCTCTGATCAGCTTCCAGGGCTGCCTGGGTTTTCTTATTCAGAGAGGCTTTGATTTGATTCAGCTTCTTTTCCATAAAATCCATCTCGGGAGATAGTAAGATTTCCTGCTCCGACTCCTCCAAAAGCTGATCCAGTCCGGAATTCACCTGTTTAAAATATCTTGTGAAGCGTGTCAAAACCCCATAAAAAACAATCAGCATGACAATAAAATAACCGAATAATACCCATAGTTCCTTATTGCGCTGGAACAGCCTTTGGTATAGCATGATCGCTTGCTCCCGCTCCATTCCCAGGAGCTTTCGGCATAAAAACAAAAAGCTTTCGGCGAAGGGATTCTGAAGTACGCCATCTACCAAGAGGGTCATCATAAGCCATAGAAAGATCACTGATAGGACGGCCGTAAGGATCACCCAGAGGAGCATTTTTCGTTTTAATTTAGAAAAGTTATTTTTCAATTTTATACCCCACTCCCCAGACGGTTTTGATATACTGCGGGTTATCCGGCGCATCATTCATTTTCTCCCGTATATGCCTTATATGAACCATGACGGTATTATTGTTGGAATAGTACTTTTCTCCCCATACCTTCAGAAAGAGCTGCTCGGAGCTTACAACCTTGCCCCGGTTCGTACAGAGGAGCCAAAGGATAGAGAATTCGGTAGGAGTAAGGGAGAGAGGCTTTTCATTCAAGAGACAGGTGTGTGTACTTTTCTCCATGAAAAGACCGGAGAAGGCAATCACATTCTCCTCCGGCTCCTGTGCTGCATTATTATATCTCGTATATCGCCTGAGCTGCGCCTTAACACGGGCGACCAGCTCCAGAGGACGGAAGGGCTTAGTAATATAATCATCGGCACCCAGGGAGAGGCCGGATATCTTGTCTATTTCAGCATCCTTAGCGGTAAGCATGATAATTGGATAATGATACTGCTCCCGAATCCTCCGGCAAATTGTAAAACCGTCAATATCCGGTAGCATGATATCCAGGATAGCCAAGTCAAGTGTTACTGTTCGGATGCATTCCAGAGCATCTGCTCCGTTGTTGAATTGATAAACATGATAGCCTTCATTACTGAGATAAACCTTTATTAAGTCAGTAATCTCGGTCTCATCATCTACAATCAGTATATTTATTGCCATAATATGCCTGCCTCCCACTCATTTGGCTCTATTATACCAAAATTATCATCTTTTTTTAAGCTTAAATTCTTAGGAAAGTATTAAACTTATCTTAACGGAAAAAAAGGACGTTGCAATAATGATAAAAACTCATATCATTATGCAACATCCTATGGCTCATACGAAATATTTGTCTCATTTATGTGGGAATAAGGTCATGTGAGCTTATTCCTCTTCATCCTCATCCTCAACCTCGTAATCATCATCGAACATTTCATCATATTCCTGTGCATCCAGTAATTCTTCAAATGCATCGGCAACTGCTTCAAATTCGTCATCATCCTCGATGTTTAACAGCTGGGGATCATCATCACCTTCCTGAATATAGCGGTACAGGAAGACATTATCCTCCTCTTCCTCACCCTCTTCAGGCTGGAGTGCGATATATTCCTTCCCATCCACAGTAAAAATATCCAGTACCATACAATTCAACTCTGTACCGTCATCTAAAGATAATGTGATGGAATCATGCTCAAATTCATGATCATGACCGCAGCCGCAGCTTCCGCTGTGATTGTGTTCGCTCATAATACTACCTCGCTTTTTATTATTAATGACAAGTGCTTTGTGTAAACCTTCACTTGTTATCCTCTAAGAAAAACTAAAGGAATATAACTAGAATGTATCAGATTGAGGAAAAAAATGCAAGCAAAAAAACAGAAAATAAAATATTGTTAAAGATATTGACATTAATCATAAATGGCATAAAATAAATACGTGGAAACACAGAGAAACTGCATAATGATCGGTAGAGAGGGGCATTTTTTGGTGGCTACAACCAATACAACTGAGAGCAGAAAAAAGGATAATTACCATGGTTATAGTTTAGCTAATCATAATAAGAACAGGGAAAGTAGCTGGAATAGTAGCAGGAATAGAAGCAGCGGACCAAGGGATAATAGGTTCAGCTACTTTGATAAGGATGAGGAAGAGACCGAAAAATCCAAGCGACCTGCCATCAAGCAGAGAAAAAGCCTGAAATCCGATTGGACCAAGGATTATAGATATGGACTGATCGACGAGGATTTAGAGGATATGAAGTTTTAATGATATCGTTCCAATGTAAAAACATTATGTGAACCAAGCATCTTTATGATATAATCATACAAGATGCTTTTTATATTGGAAATGATACATGGATGCCAGTAGCTATCCTGCAAGTATGCGAACCGATATCGTATCAACAAACCGATCGATATCGTATCATCAAAGACTATAAGATATAGAGCAATCGGTATGATACAAGAAAGACAAGGATAAGAAGACTTAGAATTGGTGAAGCTGGCGAAGGATGTATCATGCCTTTCAAAGGAAGTAATGGGCAAATGTTAACAAGAGGAAATAGATTGATGAAAGCTTCAACGGAGGACATACATGGCTGAGAATTACCCAAATATTAAAATATCCGTAAGAAACCTGGTGGAATTCATAATGAGATCCGGAGACCTGGACAATACCAGAGCCAGAGGTGAGATGGAGGCCATGCAGGCAGGGAGCAGGCTTCATCGTAAGCTACAGAAGCAGATGGGTGCGGATTATACAGCAGAGGTACCCTTAAGCATCACGGTCCCCATAACCAGGGAGGAGATTTCCTTTGATCTAACCATAGAAGGCCGTGCCGACGGAGTCATTGTTAACAGTACCATAAAAGAGGATTTCTCCGTATTAATCTTCGAAGAGGAGGAGATGAATCCACCGGAGGTTACGATAGATGAAATCAAAGGAGTATACCTGGAGCTGTCCCATCTGACAGAACCGATTGGAGTCCACCGTGCCCAGGCCATGTGCTATGCTTATATCTATGCTGTGAAATATGGACATGGGAGGATGGGGATTCGATTAACCTATTGCAATCTGGAAACAGAAAATGTGAAGTATTTTGAAGAGACTCTGACTCTTACGGAGCTGACGGAGTGGTTTACACATCTGACTGAGGAATATGCGAAGTGGGCTGTATGGCAGATAGGGTGGACAAAAAAGCGGACCGCAGCCATCAAGGGAATGGATTTTCCCTTCCTATACCGGGAGGGCCAGAAGGAGCTGGTAACCGGAGTCTATAAGACCATTCTCCGGAAGAAGAAGCTCTTTATTGAAGCACCGACCGGAGTCGGCAAGACGATCTCCACTGTATTTCCGTCGGTAAAGGCCATGGGGGAGGGAATCACAGAGAAGATTTTCTATCTTACGGCTAAGACAATTACCCGTACTGTAGCGGAGGATACCTTCCGAATCCTGAAGGACAAGGGTCTATCTCTGAAGGTAGTTACAATAACTGCCAAGGAGAAAATCTGTGTACTGGATAAGCCCGATTGTAATCCCGGTGCTTGTGAAAGGGCTAAGGGGTACTTTGACCGGGTAAATGATGCAGTATTTGACCTTCTGATCAATGAGCATGAGATCTCCAGGGATCTGATCCTCGCATATGCTGCCAAGCATATGGTATGCCCCTTTGAAATGAGCCTTGATGTTACACTCTGGTCGGATGTGGTAATCTGCGACTATAACTATGTTTTCGATCCCAATGTCCATCTCAGACGGTTTTTTTCGGATAACAGACCAAATGATTATGTGTTTCTGATCGATGAGGCCCATAATCTGGTGGAACGGGCGAGGGAGATGTATAGCGCCATACTGTATAAGGACAGCTTTTTAGAGGTGAAGAGGCTGGTGAAGGAGAAAAGTCCGAAGCTGGTGAAGCAGCTAGAGCATTGCAACAGTGACCTGCTGAAGCTTCGTAGGGAATGCGATGAATTTGAGATTCTGGATACGATTGACCCCTTCTGCATGCACCTTATGGGACTTATGGCAGAGATGGAGCTCTTTTTGAAGGAGGAATTTATACCGGAGGGAAGGGAAGAGCTACTTCGGCTTTATCTGGACATCAGGCATTTTCTGAATATCTATGAGATCCATGATGATAACTATACCATCTACACGGACTATGACGAGGCAGACAGCTTTCGGATCAAGCTCCAGTGCATGGATCCCTCAAGGAATCTGGCAGGCTATATGGATCGGGGAAGAAGTTCGGTCTTATTCTCCGCGACCCTTCTTCCGATCAAATATTACGTGGAACAGCTGGGTGGAAGACCGGACGATTATGCGGTATACGCACCCTCCACCTTTCAAGCGGAGAACCGCCTGATTATGGTTGGATCGGATGTCAGCACCAAATATACCCGTAGGAATGAAAAGGAGTATAGAAGAATTCTTGACTATATTAAGGGCTTTACTGAAGCCAGGACAGGAAACTATATGGTATTCTTCCCTTCCTATCAGATGCTTCAGGCAATGGCAGAGCTGGCAGGGGAGGAGATAAAGGGACTGGTCATTCAGACCAATCAAATGACTGAGGCGGAGAAGGAAGCCTTCCTGGATGAATTCGTGGATAACCCGGAGACAAGCCGGGTTGGTTTCTGTGTCATGGGCGGAATCTTCAGTGAGGGAATTGATTTGAAGAATAACAGACTGATTGGAGCAGTGCTTGTTGGTACAGGGCTTCCAATGGTATGTAATGAAAGGGAGCTTTTCCGCGGTTATTTTGACCAGAGAAATGGGAAGGGCTTTGATTATGCCTATCTATATCAGGGCATGAATAAGGTCCTGCAATCGGCCGGCAGAGTAATTCGGACGAAGGAGGACCGTGGAGCCATCTTACTGCTGGATGAGAGATTCATACAGCCTCAGTATTATCAACTGTTTCCCAAGGAATGGTATCCCTTCCATACAATAACCTGTAATGGAATGAAGGAGCTACTGCAAAGCTTCTGGAACCAGAAGTGATTTTAGAAATGCAGGGAATTATTACTGTATCTGAAGTCGGAGTCCTTTGCCAGGAATGTTTTGCCTGATACCCCATGAAAGATCACGTTATTCAGGTGGAACCACAGAGCTCCTGCCAGTCCGCCGAGGAAGCCATAAATGATATCATCAATATCACAGCGGCTCGGTATCATAAAATACTGTAAAACCTCAATGATTACCGGCAATAGGAATAGAATAAGGAATCTGGAGAGCCGGGAACGTCTTCTGAACAGAAGAATGCTATAATAGCCATAGGGAATGTACAGCAGAATTCGGCTTGCCAGGTAGGTGAAGATATCACCTAAAGGGATCATATGGTTCAAATAATCTTCAATCTGAGTTGCAATGGACCAGAAGGGGGTAAAATTAGCCTGCTCGGGGAGCGCACGGTAAGCCCAGGGAAACACACCCTCTGCAAGGGTTGCATAGAGGACAATTCCCAAATAGAATAAATTGAACAGAATACCGGCATTCCGGAAAAAGGATGTGAACTCTTCAATTCTGGTTCCGTAATCAAACATATTACGAAGATAGCAATGGAGTGTGGGAATGAACCAATTTATCGCCACGATACCCAGTAAAACCTCAGAATAATGGATGACATTCTGACTCTTGCTGAAGTAGGTGAGGAAGATAATCACCATCGTGATAAACAGTGTCAGCAACAGATAAATAAAGCTGGACTGGTAGGTTAGGGTCTGTTCAAGCAATATGTGGGTACATAGGGCTGTGGTCAGACAAGCAACTCCTAACACGATATAAGGGGAAGAGAAGAAATAGTATACCGTAAATTGTATCAGGGTAGTGATGATACCTAATACTACGATTAATGAAGATATCTCAATATGAGAGCGTTTCTGCATTAAAGCACCTGCTTTCATTATATTATCATTCGTATCCTGCCCTGCACACAGTCTACCTGAATGTGTGAACTGAACGCAGGTACTTCGCCGTCCGTATGGACAGCTACATCCCTGCTAGCATTAATCTCGATGCTATGGCAATGGAAGGCTTCAATTCCCTTAAAATTCACATGCTTACCGAATACCAGCGTAGGAAGTAGGATCAAAGACTTTAGTCTACTAAGCCCATGAACGAGACAGACACTCAGCTTACCGTCCGTCGGATCGGCAGCAGGTGCCATCTTAAGGCCACCACCTTCATATTTGTGAATCATATTGGACACCAAAAGAACTTTTTTGTAGGTGTCCTTTCTTACGCCATCTACTTGAATGGTAACATCCATGGATTTCAGGCTCATTAATTGCTTAAGGGCAATGGCAAGATAAATCAACTTTCCTGCCCCAAAGCGATTCAGGCGCTTTTTTAACGGAGAAGCCTGTACCTCTACACAGACCTCCGCATCATACCCAATTCCGCTGGAACAGCAGAATTTTCTAGGCTCCTTTTGTGATTCCGGAAAGTGAATGATTCCATAATCCAGATATTCAAATCTGGTTGGCTGCAGTATGTTTTCCAAAGCCTTCAGCGGATCCTTCGGAATCCGAAGACTTCTTGCCAAATCATTACTGGAGCCTGATGGTATATATCCAAGAAGGATCTGATCGAAATCAGTAATCCCGTTGATTACTTCATTTAAAGTTCCGTCACCGCCAACAACTACAATATTCTTAATACCGGAGTATTCGCTGCAGATCTGAGCAGCAAGAGTACTGGCATGTCTTTCATTTTTTGTAAATTCGGCTTTGTATGGTATCTGTCTGGAATCCAATTCGCTCTTAACGGACCACCAATAGCGGATGCCCTTGCCGGAACTGGATTTGGGGTTAATGATAAAATGATACATAATGTTCGCTCCCTTACCGTAAAATACGGGTTCCCTATAGATAAATATTATATTAATTTGGATTTATTGTCAATCATTTGAATGGTTTTATTCCGTTATTCAACAAATTAATAAATAATTTGCATTGCAATATTTTCAGAGTCGAAAACAGGCACAGAATTGTCCCCTATTCATAATATATATAGAACAACAAAATGAGAAGAATGTTGCTCGTGAGATTTTGAAAGGAGAGGCAGATTTATGGATAGACGGATGTATCGTGGCAATATGGGGTATAACAGAAATGTTTCACCATATAGAGCAAACGAACCTGTTTGTGACAATGTTGCAGGCAAGTATGAGTCTGTGGACAGCTGCAGAAAAGACAAAGACTATTGCGAAGATAACTTTAATCCGGACCGGTTTCCGATCGGAATGTGCTATGTTCCGTGGCAATGCTTCAGAGACCTGTATGAAAATGAATTCACCGCATTAGCAAACGGAACGCTATTTAAGGAACTGGATTATGACTGGTATGGAAGGGGTTGCAAATAATATGGATAATAATAGGGAAAAATTGTTTGCTTGTATAACAGCTACCAGCTTTGTCCTTGATGACCTCAGACTCTTCCTGGATACCCATCCGACTGATCAGGCAGCTCTAGACTACTGGGAGAAGGTAGAAAGAGTAAGAAACGAAGCTGTTGAAGAATATACCAAGTGCTATGGTCCCATCAGTATGTATGATGTAAACGTAAAAAATAAGTGGACCTGGATCGATGAGCCTTGGCCGTGGGAAGGTAGGTGCTAGTATATGTGGAGTTATGAGAAGAGATTACAACATCCTGTAAATATTACACAGTGTAATCCGAGACTGGCACAGGTGATCATGAGCCAGTTCGGTGGTCCGGATGGAGAGCTCGCTGCCTCCATGCGTTATTTATCCCAGAGATACACAATGACAAATAAGAAATGCGTCGCTGTGCTAAATGATATCGGTACGGAAGAGCTGGCACATATGGAAATGGTTAGCGCAATTGTTCATCAGCTGACAAAGAACTTAACGCCGGAAGAGATTATGGCCGGTGGGTTTGAAAAATATTATGTAGATCATACCTTGGGACTGTGGCCTCAATCTGCCGGGGGGATCGCTTTTACCTCAACCTTCTTCCAGAGCAAGGGCGATCCGATTACCGACCTCGTTGAGGATATGGCAGCAGAACAGAAGGCAAGAACGACCTATGATAATATCCTCCGTCTGGTTCACGACCAAGAGATATGCGATCCGATCAAATTCCTGAGACAGAGGGAAATCAATCACTTCCAGAGATTTGGAGAGTGCTTAAGGATCATCCAGGATGATCTCGATTCCAGAAACTTCTATGCATTTAATCCTGCATTTCCTGCAGATCTCTGCAAATAAGAGCCTACATTTTGCCCCGGTGGTATTGAAGATCCCATCGGGGTTTTTTATTGGCTTGATTACTACAGCAAATCCTAGCGGGTTGAAGGCTTTCTGTGATTTACTTCCATTTACCCTAAGTAAATTCATAAGAATTGCCCCATCAGAACAACGATACCTTCTTGACAAATAGATGGAAGAACATTAAATTATATGTGATAACCAAGTAATTACAATTGCAAGCTTGCTTGAACCAGGAGAAAGAGATCTAAATAATCCTTCAGAAAGGAAGTAAACTATGCCATTTATCAGTACGAAAACCAATATGGAGATTACAAAAGAAAGAGAGGCCTCCATCAAACAGAAGCTGGGGAAGGCGATTGAGCTGGTGCCCGGGAAGAGTGAAGCCTGGTTGATGCTATCCTTTGAGGATAAGGCTTCGATGTATTTTAAGGGACAGGAGGACAAGCCCATGGCCTTCATCGAGGTAAAGCTGTTCGGAGGCGCCAGTGCAGTGGTCTATGATAAGCTGACCGCAGCCATTACGAAGATTATGAATGAAGAGCTTGCGATCAATCCGGCACAGATCTATGTGAAGTATGAAGAGGTGAAATACTGGGGCTGGAATGGAAGTAACTTGTAAGGGAATAGAAGTTATTTTATATGAATATCATACGTTTTAGAGGCACGATGAGTCCAGTGTTTGAATTAAAATGACCATATATTGACGAATGCTTCCTATGCGTGTTAGAATGTGAAAATGTAATGACAAAATAGGATAGGTTAGTTTAAGGAGGAAGAAAATGAGGAATTTATTAGTGGCACAGTCCGGCGGACCCACAGCCGCAATCAATGCTACCTTAGCCGGCGTATTGCAAGGCGCTCGTGCCAGTGGCAAGGTGGATAAGGTTTATGGAGCAAAGAATGGTATTGAAGGTGCAATTAAGGATAACCTAATCGATTTAAATGAGCTGATAAAGGATACCCAAGCCCTGGATACCCTAATCTATACACCTTCTTCAGCACTTGGCTCCTGCAGATATAAGATGAAGGACTGGCGCAAGGATGATGAGCCCTATAAGAAAATCATCGAGACCTTTAAGAAACATGACATCAAATATTTTATCTATATTGGCGGTAATGATTCTATGGATACCGTAGATAAGCTTTCTGAGTACTGCATGATGAACCAGATCGATGACATCAAGGTAATTGGTGCACCCAAGACCGTGGACAATGACTTGAACCTAACGGATCACAGCCCCGGCTTTGGCTCTGCCGCGAAGTATATCGCAACTACAATCGCAGAGCTGGAGAGAGATATCAATGTATATGATATCCCTTCTGTTACTATCGTGGAAATCATGGGAAGAAATGCTGGCTGGCTGACTGCTGCCACTGCCCTTGCGAGAGTGAACGGCGGTTCCGGCGCAGATCTGATTTATCTTTGCGAGAAGGTATTTGATAAGGAGAAGTTTATTGAGGATATAAGAAAGCTTCAGGAGAAGAAGCCTGGTGTACTGGTGGCTGTCAGTGAAGGAGTCAAGGACAGTACCGGAGCCTATGTATCCGATTCTATGTCCAGCGGTGCAGTGGATAATTTCGGCCATAAGTACATTGCAGGAGCAGCCCGTGCACTGGAGCAAATGATAAGCGATGAAATCGGTTGCAAGGTCCGTTCAATAGAGCTGAGCCTGATGCAGAGAGCTGCTGCCCATATTGCCAGTGAGACTGATATTGTGGAATCCCAGATGCTTGGACAGCTGGCATTTGGACTCGCTCTGAATGGTGAGACCGGCAAGATGGCTGCAATCAAGAGACTGAGCGATAAGCCTTATCGGGTAGAATTTGTTCCGGTTCCTGTGAATGAGGTTGCAAACCATGAGAAGATTGTTCCGATGGAATGGATCAATGAGAGAGGGAATGATGTTACCGAGGAAATGATGGCATACCTACTTCCTCTGATTCAGGGTGAGACGAATTTAAAGTATGAGAACGGAATTCCGAAGCAGATCAGACTGTACTAGGCTGAAGAAGCAGATATCAGGAATATAAAAGCGGGGCGTAGGCCCCTTTACAGGAAAGGATGCTGGTGTCAGCATCCTTTTTTATTCAGTTGCAGTGTCAGAGGATGCTCCTTATAGGCATGGGTTACTTTATAAGCAATAGAAAAGCGTCGGTGATTGCCGACGCTCTATTGTCCTTATTCAATGGTAATCTACCAGAAAAGATGGTCCTCAATTTTCACAGCATTTGTCTTCTTATCATAGCCCTTCCGCTTTGCTGATTGATAGGAGTGGAAATATAAACGGCTACCAATGTTATTCGCTCCCTCCAATGCAGCCTTCGCAGCCTTGATGGACAGCTTCTGGGAATTGGAAGCATAATGATCGAAGTTCTCCAGCTGCTTTGCCAAGGATCCGCTGCTTGCAACGGTAAACTGGCCCGGCTGATAGATCACCTTCTTGATAGTATCCGGATATTTACTGGATTTAACCCTATTTAGAACGATATTGGCTACAGCCAGCTTACCTTCATAGCACTGGTTCCCGGCTTCTGAATGAACCAGACTTGCTAATAGCTTTAGCTCTTCCTTCGTATAGTCTACCTCATCCCTATATTTCACTGCGGTTTCCTGCTTAGCCCTTTCCTCGGCTTGAAGCCTTAAAAGCTCGGCTTCCTCTTCCTTAGAAACAGCCTTTTTAAAATCAACTATTAAATCAATTAAATCACGTCTCACATAGCCGATGACCCTGTCATCCGTTATGTCAACCTTGACCCACTGATCCTGAAGCTCAACAACAGGATATCGTTCATTCTGATACACGGTGGTCAGTTTATCTGATTCTGTAGTAGGCTCTTCCCGGACATTAAGTCCGTCCACACTGACAGTAATCCGGAGGAGGCCATATTTCGTAATCAGCTCTTCCTCAGGAAGACCGGTTTTCATATACTCTGCCTTGACATAGCCCTTCACACTGCCGGATTCCACAAAGTACCAATCACCGTCTGCTTCCAGGATTTCGGCAGCAGCATCCTTATAAAGCTTACCGAGCACCTTGCTTTCCTGATTCGCCTTTTCACGGATATTCACATAGTTTTTTGCTATGGAGATACCGATGTTTGCATATTCAGATTCCCCGGCCTCCTCTGCTTGGGGAGGAAGCTCCTCGATGCTGTCATTTTCCATTGCGTCCTGATCTATGGTTGTGATCTGCTGGTCCTTCGCCTCTGCGTCAGAGACAACCCCATCACCGTAAACCTCTGCATCCATAGAGAATGAGGCGACCTGTAGATTGGATTCTGAAGGAGTATCCAAAGACTCTATGGGGTCATCCAAAGGTTCATAAATCTCTGCTTCCTCATTAAGCTCTGAATCCTCTATGTCCTCCAGAGCAAAACGGGAACCATAGAGCTTATTGCTATAGGATGCAGTTTGGTAGCTGTCATAAGAGAATGACATGATCCCAGGAGTATCCTTCTGTATATAATCTGTTTTGTTGATAGCCATGGAATCTTCAACAGCGGGCTGCTCTCCCTGCTCTGTAGAAGAAGGCTTCCCAATTTCAAAGGCAAGGGACAACCAAAAGACGGTAAGACAGACAACCATGGAAAAAATGGTTCGTTTTGTTCTCATTCATTCACCTTCCAAAAGGATTGAATTTGCACTGCAACAGTTATTATAGCCTAAGATACCGGTAAAATCAACTGTTTTGGCACTGGGATGGGGATTCTAGATAAATATAGCAAGAAAATGGAAATCGATTCGTCAAAATAATAGAAAAAAGGATAAAGATCTCATCAATATGCACAATGCATTTCATTCGATGGTTCTTTATCCTTCATGGCAGCTTATGCTCTTAAGTTATTTTCGATGGTTTCGGTAATACGGGAGGCTACCAGTTCTGCAATTTCTTTGGACTTCATACCCTGATAGTCCTCGTAGTACAGCGGCTTCAGATAATGGATCTGGACGGTCAGCTTCTTAATGGAGTGAGTATCAAAGGCTTGAAAGGAATCAATCAAGGCTACAGGTACGATTGGGCACCTGGCATTGATGGCACTTTTGAAGCTTCCAGCCTTGAATTCTCCAAGCTTGTTACCTTCCCTAGATCTGGTTCCCTCAGCGAAGATAAGGAAATTCTCACCCTCCTTCACACGTCTTGTCATATTCATGATGACCTGCATGGATTGCCTTACATCTTCCCGGTCTATGATTTCAGCCTGTAGCAGACGGATAATTTGCTTTAGTAGGAAGACATCCTTTACCTCCTTCTTCATTACGGTAACGAAGGGGCGTTCATGAGTTTCCAGAAAGGCAAGGGCATCAAATAGCCCCTGGTGATTAGGAAACATGATATAACCGTCATCTGCAGGAAGATTTTCTAATCCGTGACATTCAATTTTAACTCTGCCGCGTCTGTTGACAACCGGTGTGATCCTATGAAGGAAGGCATACCTCGTTTTGGCATCATATTTTTTTAGGTTACACAGCTGAAACAGCCGTATTAGCCAAAACGGTAGCAAATAAATACAACGAAATGCCATGAACAAGATTCGTTTCATCCATTTATCCTTTCTAATATAATTCCTTCCATGATACTTGCGAAGCGTAAGAGATCACTATTTGCTCAGCCGATACCTGCTTGGGAGCATCCTTATACGATTTCATAGCCCTTCAGCATTTTTGCTCGGCTGGGGTGGCGTAGCTTTCTCAAAGCCTTTGCTTCGATCTGGCGGATACGTTCACGGGTAACATTAAACTCCCTGCCGACCTCCTCCAGGGTTCTGCTTCTTCCATCCTTCAGACCGAATCGTAGAACCAATACCCGTTGCTCCCGCTCCGTCAGGGTATCCAGAAGTCTGGAGATCTGATCCCTCAGAATCGAATAAGAGGCAGCATCCTCCGGACCCATGATATTATCGTCCCGGATAAAATCACCAAGATGGCTGTCATCCTCCTCGCCTATTGGTGTGTCGAGGGAAATAGGATCTGCGGATACCTTAAGTATTTCTCTGATCTTATCAATGGTAAGGCCAAGGGCATCGGCTAATTCCTGTTCCGTAGGTTCCCTACCCAAATCCTGAAGTAGATTTCTGGAAACCCTGTAGGTTTTATTAATGACCTCTGACATATGTACCGGAATCCGAATCGTTCTGGATTGATCTGCGATGGATCTCGTGATAGCCTGCCTGATCCACCAGGTTGCGTAGGTACTGAATTTGAAGCCCTTGGTATAATCATACTTTTCGACTGCCTTAATCAGTCCCAAATTACCTTCCTGTATAAGATCCAGAAAGGATAATCCCCGGCCGACATATCGTTTTGCAATACTGACGACCAAACGAAGGTTAGATTCAGCCAGCAGCTGTTTAGCAGACTCGTCTCCCTGCTCTATCTTTTTTGACAGCTCTATCTCGTCTGCCAGAGAAAGCAGGGGATAATGACCGATTTCCTTCAGATACAGATGTACCGGATCATCGGACATCGCTGAAGAGGAGAGATCAGAAAATAGCTCTACATCAGATATCTCATCGGGAGCCTGATCAAGTTCAAGAAGTAGTTCCTCATCCGGCTCAGGCTCTTCCTCGGATGAATTCATGATAACAATATTATAGGCCTCAAGCCTCTCGTATATTTTGTCAATCTGCTTAGTATCTAGATTTAAATCACTGATGAAGGCATTCACCTTATCTGCATCCAGAATACCTTTCTGATGATTTGCCGTCAAAATCAGTTCCCTGAATTTCTCTTCCTGGATGTCATGGATCGGTTGTTCGTTCATCTGAGCTCCTCCATCTTTTGGACTAAAAATGCACTAAACAACATTATATCATAGGAGGGATAAGAAAGATATACGAAATTTATACTGGGTATAAGGGTATATGCGTATAAGGGTATAAGGGTATACTTATTAGCAGGGAGATTATTCCTTTACGAAATCAAGGCCGGAGGTTATAATGAAGCGGAGAATGATAGCAATGTAACATATTAGCACGCGACAAAAGAGAGGGATTGTTAATGTCTGAAAAACCAATGAAAGTAAAGGCCACCCAGGAGCGATTGGGAACGAAAAGCATAGGAGCCCTTTTGGCGGAATTCTCAATTCCGGCTACGGTAGGTATGCTGGTGAATGCGATTTATAATATAGTAGACCGTATCTTTATCGGAAATGCAGAGGGTATCGGATCAATCGGACTGACGGCCTTAACAGTATCCTTTCCGATTATGATGATAATGATGGGGCTGGCGCTAATGTTCGGCGCAGGGGGAGCTGCAATATTCTCCATCCGGTTGGGTGAGAGGGACAGGGATGGGGCAGAGCAGATCCTGGGGAATTCCATAATGATGATTCTTTTGACCTCCTTTCTCTTCATGGTCTTCGCCCTCTTGAATCTGGAAAAGCTCCTATGGGTTTTTGGTGCCAGAGAGAATAGCATGCCCTATGCGGTGGAATATATGAGGATTATACTATATGCCTCTGTCCTTCAGGGACCCTCTGTTGCTATGAATCATTTCATGAGGGCTGATGGAAGCCCAAAGACCGCCATGGTATCCATGTTCATAGGAGCAGGCTTTAATATCATATTTGATTATATATTCATCAATATTCTTCATATGGGCATGACCGGAGCTGCCCTGGCTACCATAGGCGGTCAGGGACTGTCAGCCATCTGGGGTATTTCATACTTTTGTTCAAAACGCAGCAATATGAAGCTACGGTTAAGGTATATGAAGCTCAAGGTCCATAGAGTGAATCATATCGTCCTAGCCGGACTGCCCTCCTTCATGAATCAGATCAGCGGGAGCCTGCTTAACCTGATTCTGAATAACAGCTTGAGAATCTACGGGGGAGATGTGGCGATCGGAGGTATGGGGGCCATCGGTAGCCTGCAGCAGCTTCTGGTTCTCCCTACAATCGGAATCAGCCATGGTGCACAGCCAATCATCGGCTATAACCGTGGTGCAGGCAATTATTCTCGTATTAAGGAAACCCTAGCAAAAGCAATTGCCGCCGCTACCGTAGTTGCGCTGATCGGATTTACGGTAACCCAACTGTTCCCCGGAACTCTGATCGGCTTCTTTGGTAAGGAGAAGGAGTTTATAGAGTTCGGTACAAAGGCGGTCAGAGTATGGCTTATGATGCTCCCTGTGTTGGGGGTACAGGTTATTGGGGCACTGTATTTTCAGGCGATCGGCAGACCAAAAATCTCCCTTCTGCTTACCTTATGTAGACAGCTTCTGGTCTTGGTACCGATGGTTTTGATCCTGTCAAAGCTGTTTGGCATGAGAGGAATTTTGTTCGCTGCGCCGATTGCAGATGCCATCTCCTTCGGAATTACAGGAAGCTTTCTTCTGGTAGAGCTAAAGAGGCTGAACCGGCATAGAAGCGGTGAATGAGGGCATAGACAGGAGAAGTGCTTGACATAAAGCAGTAAATGGTGTCGGTTGACAGTCGCTCCATGAAATGATACATTGGAAACAGTTGGAAGATCCGGATATTGTCGATAGAATAGATGAAACCGGAGAAAATGAAACGATAACGCCAGGAGGTTTATGATGAAGAAATGGTATGATACAGGCCAGTAACACCTGCTTATCCGAGGTCCTCCAGTTGAAAGGACGAAGTAGCGAATACATTATACTGGAGGAGTAATAGGATGAATGCAAGGAAATATTTGCTTAGACAATTCTTTAACGATTTGATGCCGATTTATCCCCTCTATCTTCTGTATATTGAAAGCAAGGGATTAACGGTACAGCAGATTTCTGCTTTATTGGCCATCTGGAGCGTCTCTGTAGTAATACTTGAGATACCGACCGGGGTAATGGCTGATCGCTGGAGCAGAAGAAATTTAATACGATTGGGAAGCCTTTGTAGGGCTGCCTGTTACTTTGTATGGATTTTTTCTGACCGGTTTGAACTTTTTGCATTGGGCTTTATTCTGTGGGGTGTTGGGGAAGCCTTTATCTCCGGTGCGGAAGAAGCGCTTCTGTTTGATTCTCTGAAGCAGAAGGGGCAACAGGAACGCTTTGAGGTATACCTGGGAAAGGGACGATTCCTATCTGGAGTCGGTAAAATACTGGCAGCCGTCAGCGGTGGTCTGATCGGTACTTACCTGGGGATGCAATGGGCACTTTTGCTCTCTATGACATCCGGTTTGATTTCTGCCGGGATTGCTTCTCTATATAAGGAAGTGAATTATTACCGGGAGAAAATCCGGGAAGAGCAGCAGAAGAAGGAAACCGTCAGGGAGGCTATGGCTTTTCTGTTCGCGAAGAAGGATATACTGCTTTTGGCAATCATGGCGATACTGGTCATTTCAATGTCTGATGTATTGGATGAATATGATACAATGATTGCCGCAGGCTATGGAATTCAGGTCACCGGAATTGGTATCTGGATGGCACTTCGGTTTATTCTCGCAGCCCTCGGAGGCTATTTTGCTCATCAGATCCGCAGAGCAGCGGAGAGGCTCTTCCGGTGGAAAAGCCGTTTTGCTACGATTGCGCAGTTAAGCATCCTTGGAGCAGTAAGTCTCACAGTAGCAGCTACGATCAGAAGCATCACCGTGATCGGATTCTATGGGTTCTATTATTTGATTATGTCAGTAACGGGAGTACTTCATGAGGATTACATTCAACAAAGAATTGAGGACGAGGGCAGATCAACGGTTCATTCTATGATCTCCCTGACTCATAATCTATATAGCATTCTCTGTTTTGGAGGGTTTGCCTATGTATTAGGTATGACAGATCTTCAAGGTATGCTATTGGTTGTTTCCTGCTACAGTATTACTGCCACCTTGGTACTGACAATATGCTATAGCCGATTGAAAATAAGATCATCGGAATAAAAACAATAAATAATGGGGCTGTTTCAAATAGCTAAATGATATAAGAGGCCCTATATGTTTTCCGTTTACACTGTGTTCTGAACTGATTGATTATGAGATGCCAGATGCGGACATCTATGTCCGAAGATGACATACAGAATAAAATTCTGTCCAGGAACCACATGTGTACACGACTTGTTTACACAAGCTGTGAGGGGAACATATAGGGCCTCTTGTATTCACATGGCTATAAAGAAACAGCCCATTTCCATTGATCTTATAATGGTATTCTAGTTTTCAGGAACCTTGGGCAGCTCATTGAAGCCCTTCTGAAGGTCCTCATCCGTAGGGATGTAATCTGACATAGTTCCGTTTAAATAAGCATTGTATGCGGTCATATCAAAATATCCGGTTCCGGTCAGTCCGAAGAGAATGGTCTTAGCTTCTCCGGTTTCCTTACATTTCAATGCCTCATCAATTGCTGTACGGATGGCATGAGCAGATTCCGGTGCCGGAAGTATGGTTTCCTGCTTAGCGAAGAATACAGCTGCCTCAAATACCTTTGTCTGCTCCACTGCAACAGCCTCCATATAACCGTCATGATACAGCTTGGAGAGGATCGGGGACATACCATGATAACGGAGTCCGCCTGCGTGATTAGCAGAGGGCATAAAGCTGCTTCCCAGAGTATACATCTTTGCCAAAGGAGTAACTTTTCCGGTATCGCAGAAATCATATACATATCTGCCGCGGGTAAAGGACGGGCAGGAGGCGGGCTCAACAGCAATGAATCTGGGTGAAGCCTTTCCTGTCAGCTTATCCTGCATGAAGGGTGCAATCAGGCCGCCCAGATTGGAACCGCCTCCGGCACAGCCGATGATGATGTCCGGATACTCGTCCAGCATCTCCATCGCTTGCTTCGCCTCCAGACCGATAATGGACTGGTGAAGTAGAACCTGATTCAGTACGGAGCCCAGGACGTAACGGTAACCGGGAGTGGTTACTGCATGCTCGACTGCCTCCGAAATGGCACAGCCTAAGCTTCCTCCCGTGGTTGGATCCTTTTCCAGGATCAAGCGTCCTGCATTGGTAGCAGTGCTGGGGCTTGGAATAATCTCTGCACCAAAGGTCTGCATCACAGATTTACGGAACGGCTTCTGTTCATAGGAAACCTTAACCATATAGACGGTCAGGGGGAGGTTATAATAGGAACAGGCTTCTGACAGGGCGGTACCCCATTGTCCTGCACCGGTTTCTGTGGTAAGTCCGGTGAGACCCTGCTCTTTGGCATAATATGCCTGTGCAATTGCTGAATTCAGCTTATGGCTTCCTGAGGTATTATTCCCTTCAAACTTAAAATAGATCTTCGCAGGGGTGCCAAGGGCCTTCTCCAGATGATAGGCACGAATCAGCGGAGACGGACGGTACATCTTGTAGAAGTCCTGTATTTCCTCCGGTATATCAATGTATCTGTTGGTGCTGTCCATTTCCTGTGCCGCCAGCTGCTCGCAAAATACAGGATAAAGCTCCTCTACCTTCACCGGCTTTAGGGTACCCGGATTAAGCAACGGAGCAGGCTGCTCCTTCATATCTGCCCTGAGATTATACCATTGCTTCGGCATTTGGTCCTCTGATAGATAAAGTCTGTGCGGAATTTTCTTTGACATAATAGTTCTCCTTTCAAATATTTCATAGATTTTATGGCCTTTCATATGGCCGCCGTTATATATTTGGGTAAGACTGCGGTGTCAATAAGCAGACTTTGGTGTATAAAAAAAGCTTCTGTCTCAGTAAATTTACTGGGACAAAAGCTTGAATTCCAACTTTTGCGGTACCACCCGGTTTGATGCAAAGCATCCTCTCACTCCATATACTTCCATATATGCTCCCTTGTTAACGGATGGAGATTCCGTCAGGCATTACTCAGCAGCACTGCTTTTCTTCCTGCCCTCGTAAGTCCATTCAATACAGCTATTATTGCCGCATTCCCACCTGCTGCAGCTCTCTGCTAATAAATCGCTATACCTACTATTCTTACTCAACGGTTTTACTTGTTATCTAGTGTATCCACTTAGTAGGAAATTGTCAACAGTTTTTTGTAAATATTTCATAGCAATATTTCATAGCGGATTTCATAGCTGACTTTCGGGGTGAAGATTTTCTGTCCTATAGTTATGATATGGATCTGTATTTGTTGCGCATATATCCGATGTTTCAGGTTTATTCGTATTGCTTCAGAGAATTCATCAGCTCCTGCTTTACCTTCTCCTTCAGATGGGCAGGATTAAGTACCCTAGCTCCCTGGCCGAACTGCAGAATCCAGCGGATCAGCTCATCGGTCACAGCAGTATTACGAATGAAGGTAATCCCTTCCTCCGTGGCGATAATCTCATCTGCTCGATCAGCCTCATATTCCATTATGTATTTCGCTGTCTGCTTGTCAAAGGAGAGGATAATCTGCTCGATCACAGTACCAGACAGGTGTATGAACTTTTGCCGATGCTTATTCTGATAATATTCCTCCGGTACGGTAAAACGTTCTTCTAATAAGGTAAGAGCACGAATTCTGGAGACGCGGAAATCCCTCAATTCCCCCCTTAATTCACAATAGCCTACAACATTCAAGGCACCATCATTGATGGATAGCTCATAGGGATGGAGGATCCTTATGGTATCCTCATCACTGCCGAAGCTATGATAGATGATCCGCACCTTCAGATTATTACGGATTGCCTCCTGAAGACGCTCTTCAAACTCAGGATTGACATCATCACGAATATAGCTGTTGGTATTTACAGTTACTAAGCCGGTAAAATGGCGGATGAACTCCCGATTCAAATTGGTGGTATTATCAAGCAGCCTATAGATCAGCTCCTGTGAGGTCCTGCCCATGGTCATATACTGGTAGGGCTTCAAAAGCTCCAGCAGGAAGGCGAGAGAAATCAGTTCCGGTGAGGTAAACGTAATGTCCCGCAGACGGAATTTGTCCGCCGTATAATAGGTCTTGCCGTTTCTTGCCTCCTCAGAGATAAAACAGATGCCGGATAAGCTGTCTATGTCCCGCATGATGGTTTTCTTATCGACGACTACATCCCATTTTCCCAGAGAATCATGAATGTCATTGATGGTATAACCCCGTTTATTCTCAGAAAGCAGTAGCAGGATAAATATCTGCCGTTCTGTCTGCGCCATATCCTTCATGGACCTTCCTCCTGTTCCTTCCTATATTAACATGAGCCTTCCGGACGGCATGATAAAATCATGGTCAGGAAAAGCTGTTGTCCTATCTATCTTACTATATGACTCTGAAGTAATCAAGCAAGGAATGTCGCTTACAGTTCGCTACTGACACCATTAAAATAATCCTTGACATTTACCCGGGAAAAAAGTATAATCATTTAGCGTGCAAATTTCTGCATGCTATGTATTTTTTATGCACATTTAGCTGATGCTTATGAAAGTGTCCAAGTGCGCTGTTAAAACCACAGAAAATCTATCGTTTGATTAAAATTTTCAGGAGGTGAAAAATTAATGCCCACATTTAACCAGCTAGTAAGAAAAGGCAGAAAGACAGTAGAGTATAAATCCACATCACCTGCTCTGCAGAAAGGCTTTAACTCACTCAATAAGAGAACTACGGATGTATCTTCTCCTCAGAAGAGAGGCGTTTGTACAGCAGTTAGAACTGCTACACCGAAGAAGCCTAACTCCGCACTCCGTAAAATCGCCAGAGTTCGTCTTTCCAACGGTATCGAAGTAACAAGCTACATCCCCGGTGAAGGCCACAACCTTCAGGAGCATAGCGTTGTTCTGATCAGAGGTGGTAGGGTTAAGGATTTACCCGGTACCAGATACCACATCGTAAGAGGTACTCTTGATACAGCAGGCGTTGCCAAGAGAAGACAGGCACGTTCCAAGTACGGTGCTAAGAGACCGAAGGACGCAAAGAAGTAAGAATTAGAATAAACTATAATTACTAGGTAAGATCATGAGTTAAGTGCCGGATTAATTTTTAATTTCCGTTTGAATTGTATTTCTGTGGTTACAGTTTGGCTTATGGAAAACGAATTTATCTGAGCACGAACACAATCAGCTGAAGACCGACAAGGTTTTCATGCATGTGAGTACCGAGGAATTAATTGACTGACGAAATTTATTTTCGTTAAGTATCGTTAAGGAGGGAAGAAACGTGCCAAGAAAAGGACATATACAGAAAAGAGATGTATTAGCAGATCCGTTATACAACAATAAGGTTGTAACTAAGCTGATCAACAATATTATGTTAGATGGCAAGAAGGGTACAGCCCAGAAGATTGTATACGGTGCATTTGATAAGGTTGCTGCTAAAACCGGTAAGAACGCTCTTGAGGTTTTTGAAGAGGCTATGAATAATATCATGCCTGTTCTTGAAGTAAAAGCAAGACGTGTCGGTGGCTCAACCTACCAGGTTCCGATTGAAGTTAGACCGGAAAGAAGACAAACTTTGGCTTTACGCTGGATTACCATGTTCTCTCGTAAAAGAGGGGATAAGACCATGCAGGATAAGCTGGCGAATGAAATTATGGATGCTGCAAACAATACTGGATCATCAGTAAAGAGAAAAGAAGATATGCATAAAATGGCAGACGCAAATAAGGCATTTGCTCATTATAGGTGGTAACAATTATCATGGCATTTTCTTCTTTAATTCTTGATTAATATCAGATTTGCAGAAGTATTTATGTCGAAATACAAGTGAATACCGAGTGTATTCACTTGTCATGAATTAAGGAGGAATTATCCTTGGCAGGAAGAGAATATCCGTTAGAGAGAACTAGAAATATCGGTATTATGGCGCATATTGATGCCGGTAAGACAACACTTACCGAACGTATCCTATATTATACCGGTGTTAACTACAAAATTGGTGATACGCATGAGGGTACTGCAACCATGGACTGGATGGAGCAGGAGCAGGAAAGAGGTATCACGATCACATCAGCGGCAACTACATGTCATTGGACCCTAGAGGTTGAACACAAGAAAGCTCCCGGCGCTCTTGAGCACCGTGTCAATATCATTGATACACCGGGACACGTTGACTTTACTGTTGAGGTAGAGCGTTCCTTACGTGTGCTTGATAGTGCAGTGGGTGTATTCTGCGCAAAGGGCGGTGTAGAGCCGCAGTCTGAAACCGTTTGGCGTCAGGCAGACAAATATAGTGTACCGAGAATGGCGTTTGTAAATAAAATGGACATATCCGGTGCAGATTTCTTTAATGTTGTTAAGATGATCAGAACCAGATTAGGTAAGAACCCGGTTCCGATCCAGTTACCGATCGGGAAAGAGGATACCTTTAAGGGTCTGATTGATCTGTTCGAGATGAAGGCTTATTACTATAACGATGACAAGGGTGAGGACATCACTATCACAGAGATTCCTGAAGACATGCAGGATCTGGCAGAGGAATACAGAGCTGCTATGATTGAATCCATCTGTGAGACAGATGATGAACTGATCGAGAAATTCCTGGAGGGTGAAGAGCCTACCAATGAGGAATTAAAAGCAGCACTGAGAAGAGCGACGATTGCTGTTCAGATTATTCCGGTTTGCTGTGGATCAGCCTACAGAAATAAGGGTGTCCAGAAGCTCTTAGATGCAGTTATTGAATATATGCCTGCACCGACAGATATTGAAGATATTAAGGGTGTGGATGACGAAGGAAATGAGATTCACAGAAAATCCTCCGATGAGGAACCCTTCGCAGCTCTGGCCTTTAAGATTATGGCCGATCCCTTTGTTGGAAAGCTGGCGTTTTTCCGTGTGTACTCCGGTACACTCAATTCAGGCTCCTATGTTCTGAACTCTACCAAGGGCAAAAAGGAACGTGTTGGTCGTATCCTGCAGATGCATGCGAATAAAAGAATGGATCTGGAAAAGGTTTATTCCGGAGATATTGCTGCAGCAGTAGGTTTGAAGGTGACAACAACAGGTGATACTATCTGTGATGAGAAATCCCCTGTAATCCTTGAGTCCATGGAATTCCCTGAACCGGTTATCAATGTAGCGATTGAGCCTAAGACGAAGGCTGGTCAGGATAAGATGGGTGAGGCTTTAGCAAAGCTTGCTGAGGAAGATCCCACCTTCAGGACTTATACCAATGAAGAGACAGGCCAGACCATTATCGCAGGTATGGGTGAGCTTCATCTTGAAATTATCGTAGACAGACTTCTTCGTGAGTATAAGGTAGAGGCAAATGTAGGCGCACCTCAGGTAGCTTATAAGGAAACCTTCACCAAGACCGTTGAAGTTGACTCTAAGTATGCGAAGCAGTCCGGTGGACGTGGGCAGTACGGTCATTGTAAGGTTCGCTTCGAGCCTATGGATGCCAACGCAGAGAAGACCTTCGAGTTTGTTTCCGCTATTGTCGGCGGTGCAATTCCGAAGGAGTACATCCCGGCAGTCGGCGCAGGTATCGAAGAAGCGACCAAGGCCGGTGTGCTTGGCGGTTACCCTGTATTGGGTATCAAGGCTACCGTATATGATGGCTCCTACCATGAGGTTGACTCCAGTGAAATGGCCTTCAAGATTGCCGGCTCCATGGCATTTAAGGATGCGATGCATAAGGGCGGAGCAACTTTACTTGAGCCTATCATGAGAGTTGAGGTTACAGTACCTGAGGATTATATGGGTGATGTTATCGGTGATATCAGCTCCCGTCGTGGTCGTATCGAAGGTACAGAAGACATTAATGGTACGAAGCTGATCAGAGGCTTCGTTCCGCTGTCAGAAATGTTCGGATATTCTACAACCCTGCGTTCCAAGACCCAGGGCCGTGGTGCTTATTCCATGTTCTTCTACTCCTATGAGCAGGTTCCTAAGAATGTAATGGAGAAGGTTTTATCCGCAAAAGGCAAGAACTAAGCGCCTGATTTGACAAAAGATTAAATTTCCAGTAAAAAAGTTATGATATCAATTGTTTGTGCTTGAAAATATTTCTAAGTTGAAATATAATAGGGCATATGAGGCAATATATAAACAAGCCCTGTCTTACAGGGAATTTGAAAACATTTGCTTACAAGCATTTATTTTAAAGGAGGACGTTGTAAAAATGGCTAAGGCTAAATTTAACAGAACGAAACCGCATTGTAATATCGGAACCATCGGTCACGTTGACCATGGTAAGACCACCCTCACAGCTGCTATCACCAAGACTCTTCATGAGAGACTCGGTACCGGCGAAGTTGTAGCATTCGACCAGATCGACAAAGCTCCCGAAGAGAAGGCAAGAGGAATCACAATATCTACAGCTCACGTAGAGTATGAGTCCAAGGCTAGACACTACGCACACGTTGACTGCCCCGGACATGCTGACTACGTTAAGAACATGATCACCGGTGCTGCTCAGATGGATGGTGCTATCCTCGTAGTAGCTGCTACTGACGGCGTTATGGCTCAGACAAAGGAGCACATCTTACTGTCCCGTCAGGTAGGTGTTCCTTATATCGTAGTATTCATGAATAAGTGTGATATGGTTGACGATCCCGAGCTTCTTGAGCTGGTTGAGATGGAAGTTAGAGATCTGTTAAACGAGTATGAGTTCCCCGGCGATGACACACCGATCATCCAGGGTTCTGCTCTTAGAGCACTTGAAGATCCCACCAGTTCTTGGGGTGACAAGATTATTGAGTTATTTGATGCAGTTGATAGCTGGATTCCGGATCCTCAGAGAGAGAAGGATAAGCCTTTCCTTATGCCTGTCGAGGACGTATTCTCCATCACTGGCCGTGGTACAGTTGCTACCGGCCGTGTAGAGCGTGGTACTCTTAAGGTTTCTGAGGAAGTTGAAATCGTTGGTATTAAGGAAGAGACCCGTAAGGTTGTATGTACCGGTATCGAGATGTTCAGAAAGCTTCTTGACGAGGCTCAGGCTGGTGATAACATCGGTGCACTTCTTCGTGGTGTTCAGAGAACTGAAATTGAAAGAGGCCAGGTTCTTGTTAAGCCCGGCTCCATCAAGTGCCACAAGAAATTCACAGCACAGGTTTACGTATTAACCAAAGAAGAAGGTGGACGTCATACTCCTTTCTTCAACAACTACAGACCTCAGTTCTATTTCAGAACAACAGACGTTACCGGTGTTTGTAACTTACCTGAAGGCGTAGAGATGTGCATGCCTGGTGATAACATCGAGATGTCCATCGAGTTAATCCATCCTATCGCTATGGAGCAGGGCTTAGGCTTCGCTATCCGTGAAGGTGGAAGAACTGTAGGATCCGGTAAGGTTGCTACTATCATCGAGTAATCTTGATTGATAATTTAATAAGCTAGTATTTACAAGCCTTCCGAGGAGTTTCCTCGGAAGGCTTTTTTTTCATTTATGGAAGATTTTAAGAGTGCGATTTGAGCTTATCGGCTCCAAAACGGCTCCAAGAAATTAGGTTCTTTTTCTGCGTTGAAAATAAAAAAGATGATATAATGGTTAATATAAAATTCCTATTAAGCGAATCAAATTATAATATAAAACAATAACAGGCGTCACATGATAATTCCTATCGTTTCACCTTGATCGTAAAATAGAACATTTATTCTTTAAGAGAATAGAACGTGGATAGGCAGAATAACAAATTCAATTTGTTGTGCGTATGGGAAAATGATATTTAGCTTTCATAGTATGTAGATATCATTTATCTCCGTCTAGACATTGGCAAATCGCTAAGACTTTAAAATGAACGTGAAAGTATAAGACGATAAGAACTCCCGGAGAGATTATACCGGGAGTTCTTGAGTGTTTTCAACATATTGTATCTAGCCCGCGCTATTATGATATTTTCTTCTCCTCGTGCTTCATAACGATATCAATAACGGAGGAGAACTTCTTATACTCCATGATGAGGTTGTTCAAATACTCACGCCCGGTATCAGTAATCGAGAAGTATACACGCATGCGGTTATCGTCTGAGACAGATTTATTGGATTCTTCAATAAACAAGAGCTCCTTGAGTCTGTATATTGCAATATACAGGGTATTGAAGGAAAGGTATCCGTCACTGATGCGTTCTAACTCATTCATAATTTCATAGGTGTACATGGGCTTATCCCGAAGTACCAGTAAAACTAACATCTCCGTGGTTGCCCGCTTCAATAGGTTTTTAAAACCGGATGTATCCATACTGTTAGCCGGTTCTGCCGCACGAATCTTTCTCATGGGTCATACCCCCTTTATAAATGAATTGTAACGAAGATAGTTATCAAAGTCAATATATTTGTCGTTGACAAATATATTGACTTGGTGTTACTATAATCTGGAAGTTTACAGTTGGGAGGCAAAGCCTATGGGACCCTTATTATCCATTAAGACATTGTTGCGTGCTCCGTTGAAAAGCTTACTTACATATTTACTTATCGTGGCTGCATCCTTTGCACTGTTCTCGTGTATTGCAAATTACTCAGTAACACAGCGTGAGATGAAGCGTGCAACGGATCGTTATCGTGGCGTAGCGGCTCTTGATAATGATGTACCAAACACAGCAATGCTATTGGGTAGCCAGTTACCTGAAAGCTCTCGAGTTTCATATTATCATCCGGTCCCACCAACAGCATTGACTTTAGAACAGATGAATGCATTTTCTGCACTTCCTGGAGTCAGCTCTACTGATATTCGCTATATGACCTCTGGGATCATAGAAGATTATAAGCGTGTAGTCAGATACGGTTCCTATATTGCAAAGTACGATTATACGGACCGCTTTGTGATAGAAGGTACCTATATAGGCTATACTCCCGGATTTTTTGGAAAAGCCAATAAAATCAATAAACTTAACCTTAAGGATTGCAAGGTTTTAGCAGGTGGTATTCCCGTCAAGGAGGGTGAAACTGTCTCTGTTGTAGCATTTAATAATGACGGTGGAACTGTCTTTATTACCCGTGGTGACATGCTGGCATTCTATGGTCTTCATGATAACCCCTTTGATCAGAGCTTTGTGAGTGCGTTACCAATAGGGGAAAGGTGCATTATCATCGGTAGATGGGATCCGAGATATTTTATTGATCTTAATATTGATATCATGAGTATGTTTATTGGTGATCAGGATACAATCAATAGTTGCAACTCATTTTTGATATTAAAGGATGAACCTCAAAACTACCTTGAAACAGAGGAATTTGCTACACTTCGTAAGATTATCAATATCACCAATCGTGATCTGAAAACCTTTGACATGGTATATACGTCGGATATGCTTTCCATACCACGCTTTAATGAGCGAAAAATGGTAATCCATGAGGGACGTGCGCTATCCAAGACGGATACGGATGCTTGTGTGGTGAATCAGGCATTCTTAGAGGTTAACGGGCTTAGGATTGGTGACAAGCTTACGGTGAATCTCTGCGATAAGCTACTTGAGCAGCATGGTGGAATGGGTGCAACAGTCTCTGTTCCGGAGCGTTATGGGGAACCGGTAAAAGAGGTGGAGCTTATAATAGTCGGCTCCTATTTAGACATTGACGCAGGGTATGAGCGTGACGCATCAGAATGGTGGTGCTATACACCGAACACGATCTTTGTACCCACGACTCTTTTACCTATCGAGATACCCGATCATCATGAGATTAAGCCCGGAGAGTTTAGCGTTGTGATAGATGATGCGAAGGAGATGGAAGTATTTCAGAATGCGGCAGAAGCACTGGCAAAGAGTATGGGTATAGAATTACGATTTTCGGACAGTGGATGGTTTCAGGTACAGGATAGTATTGCTACCAACCGGACGACATCATTGATCATGACCCTATTATATATTGGAGCAGCGGCTGTCGCTTTACTCTTGGCGATCTACCTATACATAGGCCGTGGTGCGAAAACCTATGCAATTATGCGCGCACTGGGTACTCCACGAAAAAAAGCGAGTCATACACTAGCATTGCCGTTTGTTGTTTTAACTGCGCTCGCTATCCCGGTAGGCAGTATTACTGGAATGGCCTACGCATCCAAAGCGATTTCGTCTTCGCTAGATAGCTTGCTAGCCGCAACAAAGCAATATATTCCAGTTGCAGTAACAGAAGGTCTATATGTTCCGGATGCGTCCTTACCGATCGCGGGTATGATTGCTTGTCTGCTTGCAGAGGCAGTATTTCTATTCTTACTATCCACGCTATTACTTAAAAAGATGGCGAAAACAATGCCCTTGACCTTATTACAGGGTAACACAAACCGTGAAAGAGCTAAGAAGAAAACGACTCACATACAGCATGAGAAGGTTGTTCCGATGCCCAAGTTTATTCCGAATTTCTCAAGCCTTACGAATATGCCGGAGCAACGAGGCTATGGTGCGCTTCGTCATAGTATGCGATATATACAACGGCATATGAAGCGTGCCAGATGGAAAACAGCTCTGGTTCTACTACTAGCCATAACCCTATCCGGCACCATAGGAATGATTACTGTGATTAAACGATCCTATCAGGAGTTACATGATAAGATTGAAGTGAAAGGTAATCTGATTAACTTCCCTTCCAGTGGCATGATTGAAGCATCACATTCTGATTTAATGAAGGATTTCTATTACAGTGGAGGTTTTTCGGTGATCTGTAATGGCGTGATCAATAACACCGGCTATCAATTGGCATTTACCAATGACCTTGACCGCTATATCAATAGTAAATCCTCGGATCAATATACAATCAAATACAGCAAAGGCTATGATGAATCATTTTTATCAGAGAATGGTGCACAATGTGTGATGGGAAGTCTATTGGCAGATAGTCTTGGGATCGCTCCCGGCGATGTTATAACGCTACTTAGCTATGAGCGAATGCATATTTTAATCTCGATGTTTGAAGGGCAGGAGCTAGATGAACAGATTAAAAGGGGGAGCAGAGAGTTTACAGTAGTGGGTGTAATAACCTCCGAGGATCCGATGATTGCTACAGGTATCTTTGCACCATTAAGTAAGACGGCTGAAATAATGAGTGTCTATAATGAATATCCATTCTTAGTTGAAATGGGTGAATTTGCTCTTATTGATAAAGAAAATCCTTACATACTACGGGATTATCTGGATGGATTGATGAACATTGATTATAAATACCCGGAAAGTGTATCTTACAATTATGATACGACGGAGCTTGATAATATCAGAAGAGTACGTGACATGCTCATACAGCTGTTCCCGATTATTGTAGCCGGGGCTATATTGATTGGGTTGATTGCTCCGGTGCTAATCATTATACAATCCTCTAAGGAAGTAGCAATCTTACGTGTTCTTGGTACGTCAAAGCGACGTACGAGAGCTATGCTGGCCTATGAACAAATTGCTTTGTGCGTTATCGGAATAGTCGTTGCCGCAATCGGTTTGATGCTGTATAACACCGGATTGTTCGTCCAAAGTGCAGCTACATTGATCCTATGCGGCGGGCTGTATTTGATCTGCTCTACGTTAGCAGTATCCCTGGCGACAATTAAGGTGACAAGCCGCAGAGCACTGGAACTGTTACAGGTAAAGGAGTAAGGACTGGAGTAAAGGACTGGAATAAAGGGCCGGAGTAAGGGGCCGGAGTAAGGGCTGGAGTGAGAGGCTGGAGTAAAGAGCAAGGAAGAAGGAGCAAGGAGTATGAGCTAGAAGTATAAATAGGAGAATAAATATTTATATCATGTAATCTATCATATGCTATAAGGGAGGGGAAATCCATGTCAGTATTAATGCTTTCAAACGTGACTTATCGCTATCGCAACGCGAAAGCACCGGCTGTTTCAGATGTGAGCTGCAGGTTTGAACCGGGTGCGCTGTATGCGATTGTTGGGCCCAGCGGATCAGGGAAATCCACGCTTCTTTCAATGTTGGCCGGCCTTGACTTACCGACTGAGGGTGAGATCAGCTTTGGTGGAGAAAGCCTTACAAAGCTTGATTTAGATCTTTATCGGCGGGAGTGTATTTCGATGATTTTTCAAGCCTTCCAGCTATTCCCCCTTCTTACGGTTGTGGAAAACGTATGCTATCCCATGGAGCTGTGTGGAATAAAACCTTCGGATGCCAGACTCCGTGCCGAGGAGCTGCTGGAGTGTGTAGGAATTACCCGTGAGCAGATGAAGCGCTTCCCCACTCATTTATCAGGTGGCGAGCAGCAACGGGTGGCCATCGCTCGAAGTCTTGCGTCAGGGGCAAAAACTTTGCTTGCCGATGAACCGACCGGAAACCTCGATGTTGCCAACACGAAAAATGTTATGGAGATACTTCACTCTCTGGCTCATGAGGAAGGTTATTGCGTGATTGTAGTTACCCATGACCTTGAGGTTGCCGAGATGGCTGATGTTGTATTTCGGATGAAGGATGGTATGCTGACCAACGATATATAGCGGTGACTGGACGAAATCTATATAAAACAGATGACATAAGAATGAATAAAGGGACTGTTTCATAGCATCTATCAGAGGAGGCTTTGAACCAGCCCCTTTTCTTTGGAAAGTATTTTTGACAACTTGCCCGTTGACCTAAAGGAATACTGACAATATGCCGATAATATCGGTACAAAATAAGGTTTTTAGCGGTTCGCAGACAATAGCTGCTTTTCGTGTGTAGACTTTTGACGATATTCTAAAGTTTTTAAAATTTCCTTTGAATATTACTGGAAAAGAAGATATAATATAAACAAGTATGTTTAAGTTACCGAGTATTGGAAGAAAATATAGAAGGACATTGATAAACCCAAACAGTAGAAATTTCAGAGACAATATTACAGCAGTTTTATGGGTATTAATTTTAACATGAAAACAGTTATAATCGGTTAGCTCAGATGCATATCTATGACATCAGGTAATGAACTTAATTAATTATATCAGGTAGATCCGTTTTGTGAACGGAAGGGAAAGGAGTTTCAAGATGTTGGGAAGTGATATTGGAATTGATTTGGGGACAGCAAGTGTATTAGTATATATAAAGGGTAAGGGCGTTGTCTTGAAGGAGCCATCGGTTGTAGCCTTTGACAGAGATACAAATAAGATCAAAGCAATTGGTGAAGAAGCCAGATTGATGCTGGGAAGGACGCCGGGTAATATCGTTGCAGTAAGGCCCTTAAGACAGGGTGTTATTTCCGACTATACAGTTACGGAGAAGATGCTGAAATATTTTATTCAGAAGGCTGTGGGTAAGCAGAGATTTAGAAAGCCCAGAATCAGCGTCTGTGTGCCCAGTGGAGTAACTGAGGTTGAGAAGAAGGCAGTAGAGGATGCGACCTATCAGGCAGGTGCCAGGGAGGTAGCTATTATTGAAGAGCCAATTGCAGCTGCGATCGGTGCTGGAATTGATATATCTAGACCCTGCGGTAATATGATCGTGGATATCGGAGGAGGTACAACGGATATCGCTGTGATTTCTCTTGGTGGAACGGTAGTAAGTACCTCGGTTAAGATTGCAGGCGATGATTTTGATGATGCCATTGTAAGATATATGAGAAAGAAGCATAACCTCTTAATCGGTGAAAGAACTGCAGAGGATATTAAGATTAAGATCGGTTCTGCATACCGCAGACCAGAATCCGTCAGCATGGAGGTTAGGGGCCGTAATCTGGTAACAGGACTTCCTAAGACAATCGCAGTTAGCTCTGAGGAGACAGAGGAAGCTTTGAGAGAGACCACTTCTCAGATTGTTGAAGCGGTTCACAGTGTTCTTGAGAAGACTCCCCCGGAACTGGCGGCGGACATCGCTGATCGCGGTATTGTTCTAACCGGCGGCGGATGCCTCTTATATGGTCTGGAGGAACTGATTGAAGAGAAAACCGGCATTACTACGATGACTGCAGAGGATCCTATGACCGCAGTTGCAATCGGAACCGGTAAATTTGTTGAGTTTTTAAGTGGGAAAAGGGACTAGTGTGAATTATCAAAAACGTCAATTCACACCTAGAAGTTTGTGCCTGCGCTTTTCTCGGCACAAACTAATTCGAAGGGCAGGTATGATAGATCACATTTGTGGCACTCACACCTTCTTCTTCCTAGTTGTAACAAATTGTTGGGAAAGGGGCGGATCGGTATGGTAAGAGGATTATATACAGCCTATACGGGTATGGCAAACGAACAGAAAAGGCTGGATATCATCGCCAACAATCTGGCGAATTCCGCCACCGTAGGCTACAAGGAAGAGAATGTTACGAACCAGTCCTTTGACAGAATGCTGACCATTAAAATCAGGGATGTATCAGAAGCATATAATGATCGTCCCATCGGAGGCATGAATCTTGGTGTAAAGCTGGGAGAGGTATATACCAGCCACACCCAGGGCTCCTTAAGGCAGACGAATAAAACCTATGACATGGCTTTAGAGGGCAAGGGCTTCTTTACGATGTCAGTAACGGACAGGGCTGGAAATGAAAGCATAAAATACACACGAAATGGTAATTTTACCATGACAAAGGATGGTCATATCGTGGACGCAGATGGAAATCACCTGATGGGTGAGGGCGGTGAGCTCTTGATTCCCGCTGATGCGGCTGAGGTCATCATAGACGAGACCGGAGCAGTATTTGCGGATGGAGCCTATGTTGACAGCCTTCTGATCACTGATTTTGAGGATTACAACTATCTGATAAAATCAGGTGATACCATGTATCAGACCGTGGAAGGGGCAACCCAGATTCCCGGTACAGCAACCGTGAGGCAGGGCTTCACGGAGCAATCCAATGTGAATGTAGTTGCAGAGATGGTGGAAATGATTACCATAACAAGAGCTTATGAAGCAAATCAGAAGGTAATTCAATCCGTAGATCGGACTCTGGATCTTGCAGCGAACTCCATAGGAAAGGTATAGTTTAGAGGCAGTCCGGTAAATTGGAGGAAATGATATGATGAGATCCTTGTGGACGGCAGCGTCCGGTATGATTTCGCAGCAAATGAATGTAGACACGATTTCCAATAATCTGTCCAATATTAATACAACAGGTTATAAGAAGGAAACAGCAGAATTTAAGTCCTTATTGTATCAGACGATACAGGAACAATCCTTTGATAACAACGGTGACCCGAAGCCCTTCGGTATCCAGGTAGGTCTTGGTGTACGTAACTCCGCAATTACCTCACAGTATACCCAGGGCACCCTACGGGAGACGGGGAATGATTATGATTTTGCAATTGTAGGGAAGGGCTTTTTCATGGTCCGTACTCCGGATGGAGGAACAGCCTATACCAGGAACGGATCCTTCGGACTTGCCACAGGCATGGAGGGTATGACCATAGCTACATCGGACGGATATTCCTTACTGGATACCAGCGGTCAGAAGATTGTAATTGATCCCTCTTATGATGCTTCAGAGATAACGATTAATGAATACGGACAGCTCTGCTATCCGGATGATACAGGTTCCGCTGTTCCGATTGGCATTACAGTTGGTATCGCTCAATTTAATAACCCCAGCGGCTTGGAGAAAATTGCCAACAGCCTGCTTCGGGAGACCGGTGCCTCCGGTACGGCAAGATTGGAGAGTGAGGACCCTGGATTAGAACAGAGTAAGCTCCGACAGGGCTACCTGGAGGGCTCCAATGTTCAGGCCGTGGATGAAATGGTAAATCTGATTGTAGCACAGCGTGCATACGAGATGAATTCCAAGATTATTACTGCAACGGATGAGATGCTTCAGCAGGCAAATAACCTGAGGTAACTCGGGGATTAGGCGAAAGCATGAGGTTGGAGTAAGGGCGAAGTATTCGACTTTCAGAAAGGAGTAAACGATGGCAATATCAATCGGGTCCGACTCCCAGTTTTTATCGGCAGCGGGGATGACGAAGGAGACGGCTAAGACGGACCAGCTGAAGGAGAAGCTGAAGAATCAATCTGCAACGGACGAAGAGCTGATGGAGGTCTGCAAAAGCTTCGAAGCATATCTTCTGGAGCAGGTAATGAAGGAGATGAAGAAATCCGTTTCTAGCGAAGAGGATCAGAATGATTATCTGGCGCAGTTCGGAGATATGCTGTACGAGGAATATGCAGAGAAGGCAACAGAGGGTCAGGGTCTTGGGGTGGCACAAATGCTCTACGAGGCTATGAAAAGGAATGCTTAGGATTAGGATAATAGTCAGGCATTGATATCAGACCGGTATCAATATACATAGATAGAAAAGGCTGAATGAAAGAATTATTCAATGTCATTTTGAACAGAGCCATGTGTGGACTTCGTTCGGAATGACATTTTATTTATCCCACCGGCAGGGGGAGAGAAGCTTTAGGGATGAATTCCTTTAATTCATATACAGTCTTCTACTCAAAGTTTAATGTATTGTAAGGAATAGGAGGTGGTGAGATGGCCGAGATGGTCGAGGGCTATGTGGAAAGAATCGTCTTCAGGAACGAAGAAAACGGGTATACAGTCTTAAGTCTTACAGTCGATGAGGAGGAGCTTACCTGTGTCGGCAGCTTTCCCCTGATCAGTGAGGGAGAATTCATCCTGGCCTCCGGGAGCTATAGCGATCACCCGGTTTACGGGGAGCAGTTTATCATGGAGAGCTATGAGATCAAGGAGCCGGAGGATATCTATTCCATAGAGAGATACCTAAGCTCCGGAGCCATTAAAGGGATTGGTAATGCTTTGGCAGCCAGGATTGTAAAAAAGTTCGGGGAAGGGACCTTCCGAATTATGGTGGAGGATCCCGGCAGGCTAGCAGAGGTCAAGGGCATCAGCGAACGGATGGCAATAGAGATTTACCGCCAGTTTGAAGATAAGAGGGACATGCGCAATGCCATGATGTTCCTCCAGAAATATAATATCAGCGGGAACCTGGCAGTCAGAATTTATCAGGAGTACGGACCGCGGATGTACGATATCCTAAAGGAGAATCCATACCGTCTGGCTGAGGATATCACAGGGGTAGGCTTTAAGACTGCGGATGAGATTGCACACCGCGTAGGCATCGGGAATGATTCTGATTACCGGATCAAAGCAGGAATCCTATATACCCTGCTGCAGGCAGGCACTGACGGACATGTTTATCTCCCGGAGCAGGAGCTTTTGTTAAGAGCTAAGAATCTGCTGCAGGCGGACGAAGAAGCGATACAGAGGCAGCTCACCGCCTTAAGTATTGAGAAGAAGCTGATTGTGAAGCCCTCCGATGAAGAAAATCATATCTATTCCACGGTGTTCTATTATATGGAGCTGAATGTGGCAAGGATGCTCCATGATCTGAACATTCGACATAATCTGAAGGAGGATTATGTGGACAGCAAGCTGACGAGGATTGAACAGCAGTTTGAGTTTGAACTGGAGGAGCATCAACGGTCTGCGGTAAAGGAAGCCATCAGAAACGGATTACTGATTATAACGGGTGGCCCAGGGACGGGTAAGACGACCACCATCAATGCAATCATAAAGCTATTTGAATCTGAGGGAATGGAGCTTCTGTTGGCTGCCCCCACCGGTAGGGCTGCAAAAAGAATGACGGAGACAACCGGACAGGAAGCAAAGACCATCCACCGCCTATTGGAGCTATCGAAGCTATCGGAGGATCAGGAGAATAAATTTACCTTTGAGAGAAACGAGTCCAATCCGCTAGAAACGGATGTGATTATCATAGATGAGATGTCCATGGTGGATATTAACCTGATGAACGCACTGTTGAAGGCGATTTCCGTCGGCACCAGATTAATTCTGGTGGGTGATGTAAATCAGCTGCCCAGTGTGGGTCCCGGGAATGTCCTGAAGGACATCATAGAATCCCATCGTTTTAATGTGGTAAAGCTGACCAAGATCTTTCGGCAGGCAGCCGGCAGCGATATCATTGTCAACGCTCATAAGATCAATGCCGGTGAACAGATCAGCCTGGATAATAAGAGTAACGATTTCTTTTTCCTAAGGAGAGAGGATGCCGGTGTTATCACTGCAGTTATGATTAATCTGATTAAGAATAAGCTTCCGAACTATGTAAAGGCGACCCCCTTTGATATCCAGGTTCTGACTCCCATGAGAAAGGGAGAACTGGGAGTGGAGCGGCTGAATGCGGTGTTGCAGCAGGCCCTAAATCCCCCCTCTCCGGATAAGCGGGAGAAGGAATATCATCAGAGCATCTACCGGGAAGGGGATAAGGTGATGCAGATTAAAAATAATTATCAGCTTACCTGGGAAATCAAGAGCAGGTATGGGATTACAACGCAATCAGGAACGGGAGTATTCAATGGGGATGCCGGGATCATCAAGGAGATCAACTTGTTCTCAGAACATCTTTTGGTGGAGTTTGATGATGGCCGGCTGGTGGATTATAGCTTCAGCCAGCTGGAGGAGCTGGAGCTGGCCTATGCAGTAACGATTCACAAATCCCAGGGCAGTGAATATCCGGCAGTTATTCTCCCCATCTTAGACGGCCCAAGACTTCTGTTTAATCGTAATCTGCTCTATACTGCAGTTACTAGGGCAAAAAGCTGTGTTACGATTGTAGGAAGTGATTCAATGGTTCAGTTTATGATTGATAATAAGAACGAACAGAACCGCTATTCCGGATTATGCAATCGTATTAGGGAACTAAGGTAATGTATAAGATGCTAGGATAAGCAGAATAATATAGATGGTTTTGCTGAATTTGCCGCTTGCCGTTCATACAGCAAAAAAGGTAGTGCAATAATATGGAAATTGAGATATAATGATTCTATCTTAGAATGCATCTTTTGATCCTAATAAATAATGCTTGTAGGGATTTATATTTGACTATATATCATTGATTGGAGGAGAATACTTTGTCAGACATGTCATTGGTTGTAATGGCTGCCGGAATTGGCAGCAGATACGGTGGAGGAATTAAACAGCTGGAGCAGGTGGGACCCAGTGGTGAGATTATTATGGATTATTCCATCTACGACGCTATGGAAGCTGGCTTTCGTAAGGTGGTATTTATCATCCGAAAGGATTTGGAAAAGGATTTCAAAGAAATCATCGGTAATCGGATAGAGAAGCATATTCAAGTGGAGTACGTTTACCAGGAGATGGATGCTTTACCAGAGGGCTTTACAAAGCCTGCAGATCGGACGAAGCCCTGGGGGACCGGACATGCAGTTTTATGCTGTAAGGAGCTTGTAAAGGAGCCCTTTGCGGTAATCAATGCAGATGATTATTATGGTAAGGAAGGCTTCAAAAGAATATATGAGTATTTGAGTTCCGGATCGAATGCTGAGGGTGATTATTGCATGGCTGGCTTTATCCTGGGCAATACCTTAAGCGAGAATGGTGCCGTAACCAGAGGAGTCTGTCAGATAGGAGAGGATGGAAAGCTCTCTGAAATCACTGAGACCTCCGGAATTATTTCAATGGGGGATTATGCTGCGGCTAAGGACAGCGCGGGAGCTGAGATCAGGATTGACCTTGATTGTGCAGTATCTATGAATATGTGGGGCTTTCGTCCGGATCTGTTTGACAAATTACAGGCGGGCTTCCAAGAGTTTCTGGCTGCACTTCCTGAAAACGAGATTAAGAAGGAATATCTGCTTCCCGAATTTGTAGGGAACCTGGTAAGGAAGGGCATGGCCTCAGTTCAGGTATTAAAAACCTCCGATCATTGGTTTGGCGTAACCTATAAAGAGGACAAGGAGAAGGTCGTTCGGTCCGTCAGGGCATTGGTGGATCAGGGAGTTTATCCTACAAGACTTTTTTCTTAAGGAGTAACGGAAGGGCGGATTTTATTGCTACAGTATCTGATCGATATGCTTTATCCTGCAAGATGTCCTGTCTGCCGTGAAATTATTGTTCCCAAGGAACAGAGGATCTGTAACGGCTGCAGGGACAAGCTTCGGATAATCGAAGAGCCACGCTGCAAAAAATGCAGCAAACCGGTGGAATTTGAAGAACAGGAATATTGCAATGATTGCAGGCGAAAAGCCTTCCACTATGTCAGGGGCTTCTCTGTCTGGGTTTATGATTCTGTAATGAAACAATCCATATCAGACTATAAATATAGGAACAAGAAGGAGAATGCCGGGTTTTACTTGGAAGAATTGATACGCCATTATGGAGAGATTCTTCGTAAGCTGGCTCCAGATGCCTTGGTACCGGTTCCGATTCACAAATCAAAGTATAAGGTCAGGGGATATAACCAGGCGGATATTCTGGCCAGAGGGCTCGGAAAACAGCTATGTATTCCTGTACTGTCCGAGCTTTTGATCAGAGGAAGGAAGACACTTCCTCAGAAGCAGTTGGATGATAAGGGAAGATGGGAGAACCTTAAGGATGCCTTCCAAATCAATCAAAGAAAAGCAGATAGCTATGGGAAACCCTTAAATCGAATCGTACTGGTTGATGATATTTATACTACCGGGAGCACGGTGGAAGCCTGTACCGGAATACTTCTGGAGCATGGGGTACAGGAAGTATATTTTGTGACATTATGTATTGGAAGAGGCGATTAATGTTTACGGTTACATTAAGGAGGAAAGTATATGGAAGTAAGAAATTGTAAAGGCTGTGGAAAACTATTTAATTATTTATCCGGACCTCCCCTGTGCCCATCCTGCGCTAAGGCACTTGATTTAAAATTTGAGGAGGTTAAGGCTTATATCTATGATCATCCCAGATGTGATATGCAGGAGGTATCTGAAGAAATGGAGGTATCCATTTCGCTGATTAAGCAATGGATCCGTGAGGAGCGGTTATCCTTTGCTGAGGATTCTATGATCGGAATTGATTGTGAGAGCTGCGGAGTAACAATTAAGACAGGTAGATTCTGTAAGGCCTGCAAGGAAAAGCTGTCCAATGGCTTAGCAGGTCTATATAAGGAGCCTGAAAAGCCGGCACTTAAGCAAAAGGACCCCAAAGAGAACCACCGCATGCGCTATTTAAATCAATAATGTTTCATCGGCATAAACCTAGGCAGGTTTTTATTTCAAGGACCGGATTCCGTCATCGGTAATTGATATGATACCTGCCTTATATAATCTACCGATTGCTCGTTTGAAGGCGTTCTTACTGATCCGGAACTCTTTCCTGATGATCTCGGCATCCGTACTGTCAGAGAAGGGAAGAAAGCCGCCGGCTGCGTTAAGTCTTTCCGTAATCATCGCAGAATCAGCATCCATCTGAATATGGGATTTCTCCCTAAGACTCAGGGTCAGTTTACCATCCTCGCGGACTTGGATTACTCTGGCATGAACTGTTTCTCCGATACGAAATCTTCTATATAGCTCGTTATTTGGAATCATTGCTGAATACTTATGATCGACAGCAACAAAAACACCGAAGGACTCGATGCTTTCATATACGATACCATCCACCATGTCATCCTTCTGATAGGGAGAAGTAAGGGAAAGAAGGTCGTATACCTTCATCGTGGCGCAAAGACGGCTGCTTTTATCCACATACAGGCTTACCAGGATATGGTCTCCCTCCTCTACAGGACCGGTTTGCTCCTTATAGGGCAGCAGCAGATCCTTCATAAGTCCCCATTCAAGAAAGGCACCGATTTTAGTTACTTCCTTAACTCTAAGTACAGCCAGGCCACCGACAGTAAACGGAACCTTAGCTGTCGTGGCGATCTCCCTATCCTCAGAATCCTTATAGATAAAGACCTCCAGCCGATCACCTAAGGTAGCCCCCTCTGGAGCTTCCTTCTGTGGGAGCAGGAGCGTATGCTTTTGATCCGAGCCCGGTTCTCCTAAATAATATCCAAAATCTGTTTTTTTCACAATTTCCAGCGTCTGATATTTTCCTAACTCAATCATGATATTATCCTTTCTGTTATTTACTAAATTCCAATATGGTATAAGGCTTCCCGGAATCGTCGGAAAGCACGATATGACAGGTGTGATCTGCAAGAGAGATCATAGGGTGTATGATATCTCCCAGAACTGCCTGCTTACGGTATTCAACCCGCAGCAGGGAGATATTGAAATCCTCCGGAAGGAATTCCTCTGCCATTTTTATGTATTGCCCATTATTTACGTGCTTATACGAATCAATATTTGATTTTCTTACAGGGAACGGAGGCAGGGGCTGAAGCTGGTCAGGGATCTTGATCTTACGACCAGAATGGTCCATAGGGTAGGGCGGCTCCAGTATATAACCGGAGTGCTCCTCGGAGGTTTTTACCGGTGTATGGGTGCTTGAATCCATGTAGGCCCAGATGGAGTCTGCAACGGCCAGAATCTCCCCTTGCTCATTCTTCATAATGAAGTTACGGTAGCCATAAAAGCCTTTAAAAGCATAGGGCCAGGTCCCGATGGTAATCATATCCCCAAGCCTGCCCGGCTTCAGAATATGGAGTTGCCAGCTGGTTAATATCCAGATCCGTTTTTGCTCCATCAGATAGGAAAGGCCGATATTGAGGTCCTCCGATTGGAAGGTGGAGCAATCCTGAAAATAATTAATAATAGAGGAAGGATCCATGAGCCCTTTCCTGTGATTTAGTTCTGTATAGCGGATTCTGCTCTGAAAAGTATACATCCTGCCCTTGCCTTTCACATTGTTTAATTTAATGGTGAGCCAGGCATCCTCAACTCTGGAAACCCAAGCTCCTTACCTGGAGAGTCGCCAGTCTTAATTGGAACATCTGCCAAATTCATCCTACTATTATAGCATTGATATTCAATTATTTATAGTGTTTTTTCCTTAAGAGCATGAATTTCACAGAACAAATGAGATAGAAATGAAAAATACTGGTATTCCCATCATATATTTGTTATAATAGGCTTGTTTGAAGGGAGGAATACAGTTGGACTCGACGGAGTATTATAATGAGAACGCAGCTGAGTATTTTGATCATACGATTGATTTGGATATGAGGGTATATCTTGACCGGTTTCTTGAGTTTCTACCGGATAGCGGCAGTATTCTGGATCTGGGTTGCGGCTCGGGAAGGGATAGTGCATACTTTCTGTCCTTAGGCTACGATGTTACTGCCCTGGACGGTTCGGAGGAAATGTGCAGCCTTGCCAGTGTCCATATTGGTAAGGATGTATTGCATATGACCTTTGAGGAGATGGATTTCGAAGAGGTGTTTGACGGTGTCTGGGCGAATGCCTCCCTGCTCCATGTACCCAGGAATGAGATGGAAGGCATCCTGCGTAAGATTAGCCGAAGTCTAAAGAAGGATGGGGCTTTGTATATCACCTTAAGATATGGTGATTTTGAAGGCGAGATAGGGAAAAGGTACTTTACCTATTATCGTACCCGTAGCCTAAAGGAGCTATTAGGAGAATTTGAAGAACTGGAATTGATTGAGATAAAAAAATACGATGATATCAGAGAAGGCAAGGATTTAGAATGGCTACATATCCTGATCAAAAAGACAAGGTAATCATCAGAATATGATATGCTGATTAGACCCTGAGATCAATTTTTGTGCCAAGTCCCGGCTGTACAGACTGCTCCATCATCTTGATCAGGCTTTGCCCTGCTTTTTCGATGGTGTCCAAATTTTTACCCAAAACAGCAATACCTACAGTCGTGCTAGTAACAGGTGGGGTTGTTAGGGGGGTAGCTCCGATTTTCATTGAATCGATCCTTCCTTCTGTAAGGGATGAATAGAATACTGTGATTAAGTAATAATGTAATTATTCCTTAATTTACTGACATGTCATTGTTCCGTATCACGGAGATGCCATGTTTTCTATTATAGCTGTGTAGTGCTAAGGATGGAATATAAGCTACACCTTAGAATTACATTTTTATGTAAAACTATTATAACATATTATTTTGTCAATGGAAATATACAAATGTAAGTACAATTAAGAACATGAGGAGGAAGGTATATGGTTTATGATGTAATTATCATTGGCTCAGGTCCGGCAGGCCTGTCTGCTGCACTTTATGCCACAAGGGCTGAGCTGAGTTGTATCGTAATAGAGAAGGCAGGGTTAAGCGGAGGACAGATCATTAACACCTATGAAGTGGACAATTATCTCGGTACACCGGGGATCAGTGGCTTTGATTTGAGCCAGAAGTTTAGAGAGCATTGTGATAAGCTGGGTACTACCTTTATCAATGGTGAGGTAAAGGAATTTCATCTGGAAGGTGATCATAAGGTAATTACCTTGGAGGATGATACCGTATACCGGTCGAAGACTGTGGTAATCGCTACAGGTGGTGTGCCGAGGCATCTGAATGTGGATGGGGAAGAAAGACTTTCCGGCATGGGTGTTTCTTACTGCGCAACCTGCGACGGTGCATTTTTCAAAAAGAAGACCGTTGCAGTAGTCGGAGGCGGTGATGTAGCTGTAGAGGATGCGATCTTCCTGGCAAGAATTTGCGAGAAGGTATATGTGATTCATAGACGTGACCAGTTTAGAGCATCAAAAAGTATTGCATCAAAGCTTTTTGCACTGGATAATGTGACGGTCCTTTGGGATAGTGTTGTAGAACGCATTAACGGAAGCGATGCTGTGGAAGCCATCGAGGTCAAGAATCTGAAAACCAATGAAATTAAGACCTATGATTTATCCGGGGTATTTATCGCAGTGGGATATATTCCGAACTCGGAAATCTATCAGGAGGTCGTGGCGACGGATGCCGGAGGCTACATCATCGCCGGCGAGAGCTGTGAGACGAATGTACCGGGAATTTATGCCGCCGGTGATGTCCGCACAAAGGATTTAAGGCAGATCATTACTGCAGCATCCGATGGTGCAAATGCAATTACAGCAGTAGAAAAGTATTTAAACCAAATTTAACTGAAAATCATACCAATACATGGCAAAAACGATTGAATTATAAGATAATTTCTTATATAAAGGTCAATTGAAAAGGTAACTTCCACATTGAAAAAGTAAATTCCACACAAATCAATCAGATATGAATAACACAAACGTGTAAACAAGAAAAATTATTAAAAATAGATGTTTTTTATATCATCTTGCTG
>JAEYRK010000041.1 GCA_023435645.1 Bacillota bacterium | reverse complement strand
CTGATATATCTCATGAAAATCTACAAGCATTCGTTAGAATGCTTTCTTCAGAGCCATGTGTAACTCTGAGTTTTTTAGAATTTTCAGGGTTGTTTTACTGTTCAATTATCAAGGTTCATATTTGCTGACAGTTATCGGTAGCCCCTAAGTGGCTCCTTTTTTTCAACTGCTTTTCTTAACGCGTCAGCAAAAATAATGATATCATACACATATTCCTTTGTCAACATTTTTATGTTCTAATTTTTTTAATTTTTCTAAAAAAGAAAACAACATTTTTTTACATGGGATAAGGATTCGTAAATTGCATAAGAGGGAATGTCCAAATCATGGACATTCCCCGTCTGTTTCACATAGTATATTTTTCAGACAAATGGGCCTAATTCAGGCCCTTCATAAGTGCCTCCACAATCTCAGGAAATTCCCATTTGAGATTTCTTCTGTTCAATATTCCGAATAGTTCTCCTGTTCCATATATTGCTCCATTATCCCACCAGATACAGGGAATACCATTTTCTGTAGCTTTCTTAATGTAGTATTCTGCCCAGGCCACTCTGGCTTCCAGATTATCTTTATTCATGGCCCCAAATTCACCTAGGATAACCGGCTGCCCCTTACTAACAAAATAAGTATAGATGTTATTCATCAGACTATCTATCTCACTCGTATCCTTTGCATTGTCAATACTCCATTCCGGGCTACCGCTCTTATCCAGTGTAAATGGATAAGGGGTATAGGCATGGATACTGACAATGACTTTATCATCCTCAGGGACGATGAAATCCACCCAGGTATTCGGATTCGCAGATGCGGCATAGCAGGGAATCATAAGATGCCTGAGGGGATTATTTCCCGGTGATTTTCGAATTGTCTCAAAAAATGCTGCATTTAGCTGGTTTATTACATCCCTGCTCTCTTTATTACCACCAGTCCATTCCAACTCGGTACCTTTCATTCTCGGCTCATTCATTCCTTCAAAGATCAGATGCTCATCATAGTCTTGAAAACGGTCTGCAATCTGAGTCCATACGCTGGTAAGAATGGCTTTGGCCTGCTCGAGGTTATCATAGGATGGAAAATGCCATTCCTCATGATGCATATTCAGTATGACATACATATCATTCTCAATACCATAATCAACAACTTCCTGGACACGGTCCAGCCATGCCGGATCTATTTTATAATCCGGTGCTTCCCCCAGATGTTTTCCCCAAGAGGTAGGTACCCTTAAGGTACGAAATCCTGCTTCCTTTACCATTGTTATCATTTCCTTTGTGGTAAGGGGATTTCCCCAGGAGATTTCTGAATCCAGGGTATTTCCTCTTCCGGTAGCATCCAAGGTATTCCCCAGATTCCATCCGATGACAATCTCCTTCACCAATTCCACAGAGGGGATATCTCTGATTTCTTTTCGGTCTGCTGTTTCATTCCCTTGAGACGCCTGATCTTTTGCTCCCTCCGTTATTGTCTCTTCAGGTACCTGTGGGGTTACATTTACCTCTTTCCCTGCACTGTTTTGTGCTTTACCGGTTTCTTCGCCATCCTTCTTTCCACAGGCAAAAAGAAGTGTCATGATCAAAAATAACATTAAAAGAACTAATAATCCCTTATTCCGTATCTTCATATACTCCCTCCTCAAGTAAACTTATGAGAATAATTTACTTCATCTTCAAAATTATACCATAACAGCCGGAATACCGCATTACATTATTTGTTTTTCATAAGATATATTTGCATACAAAAAACCTGCATTACAAATCGTAATGCAGGTTTTTAAGCGGAGAAAGAGGGATTTGAACCCTCGCGCCGGTTGCCCGACCTACACCCTTAGCAGGGGCGCCTCTTCGGCCTCTTGAGTATTTCTCCAGAAACTGAACTTCTCTCTTAATTATGAAATTTAGTATCTCAGCTACTTGCAGAGACAAAAGTTAGTATAGCAAATGCCCTTTCTTTTGTCAACAACTTTGCCGAACAATTTCGTATAAATTATTTCCATCAGTATCTATCACTACAATGACTGGAAATTCCTCTACATAAAGCTCGCGAATTGCCTCCGTACCAAGATCCTCATATGCAATGATTTTTGAAGTCTTGATTTTTTTGGACAGTAATGCTCCTGCTCCTCCAACCGCAGCAAAGTACACTGCTTTATTTTTCACCATTGCCTCAATGACTTCGCTGCTTCGTATTCCTTTTCCAATCATACCCTTTAACCCCATATTGAGAAGCATCGGGGTATATTTATCCATCCTACTACTGGTGGTGGGTCCTGCTGAACCAATGACCTGTCCCTCTCTTTCCGGTGTGGGTCCCAGATAATATATGATATGATCCTTAACCTCCAGGGGGATCTCCTCTCCTGCCAGCAATGCTTCATAAAGTCTCTTATGGGCCGCATCCCTGGCGGTATAGATTTTCCCTGTAATATAGACATAATCTCCTGCTTTACAATCGGCCACTATATCCGCTGTCAGAGGTGTGTTGATGTGCTTCTCCACTAATTTTCCCCTTTTCCACTGATATCCTTAATTATTCCTTTAAGGGGAAGCTGAATGGATTGTCGTAAATAGCATCCCCTGGTCCTCAAAAAATATGAGTATATTCGGTTCATAACTTAGATGAATGAATTATATGATTCGTGAAACATGCCTGTTTACATGACAAGAGATATTAATAGCCACCGGTAATCCGGCAATATGGGTCGGATAGGTCTCCACATTGACTCCGAGCGCAGTTGTTTTTCCACCAAAGCCTCCCGGACCTATTCCCAGCTGATTAATTCCTGTCAGAAGCTCCTCCTCCAGCTTACGAATATGGGGCAGCTTAGAGGGTTGATCCATACTTCTGGTGAGTGCCTTCTTCGACAAAAGAGCACATTTCTCAAAATCACCGCCAATCCCTACTCCAACTACAATCGGTGGACAGGCATTCGGCCCGGCTAAGGTTACTGTTTCATATACCGCTTTCTTAACACCCTCCACTCCATCAGATGGCTTCAGCATATAGATTCGGCTCATATTTTCGCTTCCAAAGCCCTTCGGGGCAACTGTGATCTCCAGCTCCTCCCCAGGTACTATCTCAACATGGAGGATTCCCGGTGTATTATCCTTCGTGTTATTTCGAAGCAAGGGATCCTCCACCACGGATTTTCTTAAATAGCCCTCCTTATAGCCTTGTCGTATGCCTTCATTTACTGCCTCCTCCAGACTGCCTCCGGCAATATGAAGCTCCTGACCCAGCTTCAGAAAGATGACCGTCATTCCGGTATCCTGACAGATCGGTATCAACTCGTCTCTGGCGATATCAAGGTTTTCACTCAATTGATTCAGAATCAGTCTGCCCAGAGTGGATTCCTCCTGATCAAAAGCACCGCGGACCCTTCTTTCTACATCAGAAGCCAACTGATAGTTGGCTTCGATGCACATTTCTTTGATATGTTTTATAATTTCATCAGTATAGATGGTTCTCATACTAACCTCCGTGATGCCATCCTTCGGTATCTTTAGCCCGGAAGAACTGGAACTCTGTGCCGTCCAGTAGCTTCTCTTCCCCTATTCTTCTTCCTTGGACTCCTGTGCAGCTACCTCATCCTCTTTCTCAATTACTTCCAGAAGAATATCCAGCCCTTCTTGGTCATCCGCTTCCGACAGTTCACTTATGGATGTCGTGTTTTCCTCAATCAATTCCTGTTCCAAATTCTTGATTACTTCCTCTCCGGAGGCTGCGTTATTGCTTTCTCTGACCTTTGTGACACTGGCTACTGTGATATCCTTCTCAGCATCCAGTTCAATCAGCTTTACACCGGAGGTAATACGTCCGAGCACTGATATATCGCTGACCACTAGACGGATAATAATACCCCCCGTGGTAATGAGCATCACTTCATTTATCTCATTCACTGCCTTTACACCGATTACATCACCGGTTTTTTCCGTAATCTTATAGCACTTCACACCCTTGCCGCCACGGCGCTGTAGGGTAAATTCCTCAAGCGAGGTTCTCTTACCCATGCCTTTTTCCGATACAAATAACAAATGACTTCCCTGGGTATGCAATTGCATACCGATGACCTCGTCATCATCTGACAATGTCATCCCAATCACACCCATGGAGGTTCTTCCTGTAGGTCTGACATCTCTCTCATCAAAACGAATACACATACCATGCTTCGTTACCAGGAAAATCTCCTTCTGACGGTTGGTGAACTTTACTTCGATTAGTTCATCGTCCTCTCTTAAATTGATAGCCTGGAGTCCGGACTTTCTGATATTCTCATACTCCCTGATCGGGGTCTTCTTAACAATACCCTTCTGTGTGGCCATGAATAGGAAACGATCATCCTTATATTCCTTTAAGGGAATAATCGCTGTAATTCTCTCTTCCGGTAGTAGTTGAAGAAGATTAACAATTGCCGTTCCTCTGGCGGTTCTTCCGGATTCCGGTATCTCATAAGCCTTCAGACGATATACTCTGCCCTTGTTCGTAAAGAACATAATGTAATGGTGGTTTGTCGTCATCAAAAGATCTTCGATGAAATCCTCTTCTATCGTCTGCATTCCCTTGATACCTTTACCTCCACGATGCTGGCTCTTAAAATTATCAACAGTCATACGCTTGATATAGCCCAGTCTGGTCATGGCAATAACGGTATTTTCATTCGGAATCATATCTTCCATGGAGATATCAAACTCATCTGCTCCGATGGAGGTTCTCCTAACATCTCCGTATTTGTCCCTGATCAGCGTAATCTCTTCCTTGATTACACCTAACAGCTTCTTCTCATCTGCCAGGATTGCCTTATATTCCTCAATCTTGGCCATAAGCTCAGCATATTCTGCCTCAAGGCGCTCCCTTTCCAGTCCGGTCAGAGCACGCAGTCTCATGTCCGTTATGGCCTGAGCCTGTGGCTCTGTTAAACCAAACCGTTCAATTAATCTTTCCTTTGCAATACTGACATTTTGAGAAGACCGGATAATATTGATTACTTCATCAATATTATCCAGGGCGATTAGTAAGCCCTGTAATATATGGGCACGCTCTTCTGCCTTATTCAGATCGTATCTGGTACGTCTGGTGACAACTTCCTTCTGGTGCTGCAAATAGTAATCCAGCATCTGATGAAGATTTAAGACTCTTGGTTCATTGTTCACCAATGCCAGCATGATAACACCAAAGGTATCCTGAAGTTGAGTATGCTTGTATAATTGATTTAAAATAACATTTGCATTGACGTCCCTTCTGAGCTCAATGACAATTCTCATACCGGTACGGTCGGATTCATCCCGAAGCTCTGTTATTCCGTCAATCTTCTTATCCTTTACCAATTCGGCAATCTTCTCGATTAGTCTTGCTTTATTCACCATGTAGGGAAGCTCGGTAACCAGAATTCTTGGTTTCCCGTTCGGCATGGTCTCTATCTCTGATATAGCACGAACACGAATTTTACCTCGGCCGGTCCGATATGCTTCTTCTATTCCTGATAACCCCAGAATCTGTGCTCCGGTAGGAAAATCCGGTCCCTTGATGATTTCCAGCAGCTCTTCCAGTACAGTCTCCCTGTCTTCTTCTATATAGTTATCAATGATCTTTAAAACGCCGTTAATTACTTCCTTTAGGTTATGGGGCGGGATATTGGTTGCCATTCCTACAGCGATACCGGAGGTACCGTTAATCAGAAGATTTGGAAATCTGGAGGGTAAAACTACCGGTTCCTTCTCCGTCTCATCAAAGTTCGGTGAAAAATTTACCGTATCCTTGTTGATGTCGGATAGCATCTCCATGGAAATCTTACTCAAGCGGGCTTCCGTATAACGCATCGCCGCAGCTCCGTCTCCATCCACTGATCCGAAATTTCCATGACCGTCAATCAAAGGATACCTTGTAGAGAAATCCTGTGCCAGCTTTACCAATGCTTCATAGATGGAGCTGTCACCGTGGGGGTGGTACTTACCCATGGTATCGCCGACGATACGGGCACATTTACGGTGCGGTTTGTCAGGACCGTTATTCAACTCAATCATCGCATATAAGATTCTTCTTTGTACCGGCTTTAAACCGTCCCTTACATCGGGTAGGGCTCTGGCCGCGATTACGGACATGGCATAATCGATATAGGATGTCTCCATCGTCTTCTTTAAATCTACGTCATGCACCTTATCGAAGATATTCTCTTCCATTCCTCTTCCTCCGTTATCAGCTTTGTTTATTCCCATGAATTATGAGACTATTGCATAGCTGTCTTAATATTTTACAGGTAGGTGATTTCTGTACTTCCTGCTGGTGATACTAGATATCTAGATTTCGTACATATTTTGCATTTGCTTCAATGAACTCTCTTCGTGGTTCCACCTTATCCCCCATCAGTGTCGTAAAGGTGATATCGATTTCAGAGGATTCCTCTTCATCCATTGTAACCCTTAAGAGAATTCTTTTCTCCGGATCCATCGTTGTCTCCCATAGCTGCTCCGCATCCATCTCACCAAGTCCTTTATAGCGCTGGATTTTATTATTACCATCCCTGCCAATCTCAATGAGAATCTGATTCAGCTCTTCATCACTATAAGCATACTTTACTAGTCTGCCCTTCTCCACCTTATAGAGCGGTGGCTGTGCCAGATAGACATAACCCTGCTTGATCAGCTCGGGCATGAAGCGGTATAAGAAGGTCAGAAGTAATGTACTGATATGTGCTCCATCCACATCCGCATCCGTCATAATAATAATCTTATGATATCTGAGCTTCGCGATGTCAAAATCATCGGAAATACCTGTTCCAAAGGCCGTGATCATTGCTCTGATTTCATTATTGACCAAAATTTTATCTAAGCGGGACTTCTCTACGTTTAATATTTTACCGCGTAAAGGAAGAATTGCCTGGGTTGCTCTGGATCTCGCGGTTTTAGCAGAGCCTCCCGCTGAGTCACCCTCAACGATATAGATTTCACATTTGGAGGGATCCTTTTCGGAGCAGTCCGCTAATTTTCCTGGAAGGCTTGATCCTTCCAATGCGGTTTTTCTTCTGGTCAGATCTCTGGCTTTTCTGGCTGCATCCCTGGCTCTCTGGGCAAGAATTGCCTTCTCACAAATAGTTCTGGCTACTGCAGGGTTCTGTTCAAGGAAATAAGTCAGCTGCTCACTGACAATTCCCTCCACTGCACCTCTGGCTTCACTGTTGCCGAGCTTCTGCTTTGTCTGTCCTTCAAACTGAGGTTCCGGAATCTTGATGCTGACGATTGCCGTCAGACCCTCTCTGATATCCTCTCCGCTCAGGTTCTGCTCATTATCCTTTAAAAATTTCTGACCCCTTGCATAATCGTTAAAGGTCTTCGTGAGGGCATTCTTAAAACCAATCAGGTGGGTCCCACCCTCCGGAGTCGTAATATTATTTACAAAGCTGTACACACCCTCCGTATAGGAACTGTTATGCTGCATTGCAACCTCAACATATACCTCTTCCCTCTGACCCTCACAGTAAATAATATCCTGATATAATGGATCCTTATGGCGATTTAGATATTCCACATATTCCTTAATTCCGCCTGCATAATGGAAATCTCTTTCCTTCACTTCCTCTTCCCTAACATCATAAAGTCTGATTCTTAAATTCTTAGTTAGGAAGGCCATTTCCCTCAGGCGCTGCTTTAAGATATCAAAATCATACACGGTTTCTTCAAATATTTCTTTATCCGGTAGGAAGGTTACCTTCGTTCCGCGATCTGCTGTATCCCCGATTTCCTTTAGAGGGCATACTACCTTACCCCTCTCATATCTCTGGTAATACTTCTTTCCGTCGATAGAGATTTCTACCTCCAGCCACTCCGATAATGCATTTACAACCGAGGCACCTACACCATGGAGTCCGCCGGATACCTTATATCCTCCACCGCCGAATTTACCGCCAGCATGGAGAATGGTAAATACGACCTCCACTGCAGGAATACCCTTTTTATGATTAATGCCAATCGGTATTCCGCGTCCGTTATCAACTACGGATATGGAATTGTCCTGATGAATGGTTACGTCTATGGTATCACAATAGCCGGCCAGAGCCTCATCCACCGCATTATCTACGATTTCATATACCAGATGGTGTAATCCCTTAGAGGAAGTAGATCCGATGTACATACCCGGTCTCTTTCTGACTGCCTCTAACCCTTCCAATATTTGAATTTGATCTGCACCATATTCGTTGCTCATAATAACCTCCCTATGCCTGTTGTTTCAGCCCCTGCCCCTTTTCGGACATTGCCTTTCAAGGCATTCCTTTGCATTGCAAGAACTTTCCTATTGCGTTCGCTACCTGCCGTTCCTTCAGAAAACCGTATTACATTAATTTTCACTTGCAACCTCGCCATTGATAACATGAAAAATTTTATTATATTCAAACCTGTGGTTCACAAATTCCTCCAGCCCTGTACAGGTTATGATCGTTTGGATATCACCGATACTGTTCAAAAGATGATTCTGTCTGCTTCGGTCAAGCTCGGACAGAACATCATCCAAAAGAAGTACCGGATTTTCTTTTATGATTGTCTTGACCAATTGTATTTCTGCCAGCTTACAGGAAAGTGCTGCTGTCCTCTGCTGTCCCTGGGATCCGAATCTTCTAATATCGATCCCGTTTGCCATGAATGACATATCATCTCTGTGGGGACCGGTGTTTGTCATTTTTAAAGCCAGATCCTTTTCCGCCGTCTGTATTAAATTACCTGCAAACTCGTCCTCTCTGACATTCGGTTCATACCTCAGAAGTAATTCTTCCCTACCTCCGGTCAGTTTTTTATGTATAGGCATCGTCAGTTCGTTCAACTCTTGAATAAACTTCTGTCTGGCATGAATCAAATATCCTCCATGTTCTACCAGCTTCATGTCCCATATATATAGTGTATCCAATAAATTCCTGTTAAACCCGATCTGCTTTAATAAGTTATTCCTCTGTGCCAGGGCTTTATTATAATTAGCCAGATGGTACAGATAAACCTTGTCCAACTGGCATAATTCCAAGTCTAAAAATCTTCTTCTTTCTCCAGGTCCATCCTTGATGATATAGAGATCCTCCGGCGAAAAAAACACAAGGTTCAACATCCCAAATAATTCCCCTTGTCTTTTTATCGGGAGGCCATCAATGGCAACCCCTTTGGCCTTATTCTTCTTTAGATGCAGATCAATCCGGTGCGTAGTCTGATTCTTCTCGATTATGATACGGACATGGGCCTCTTCCTTGTCAAACATAATGATTTCCCTATCCTTGCTGCCTCGATGGGATTTTGTTGTTCCTCCCAAATAGACAGCCTCAAGGATATTGGTTTTTCCTTGGGCATTTTCCCCATATAGAATATTGGTACCGCTATGAAACTGTAAATCCAGCTGTCCATAGTTTCTATAGTCCTTCAGTTCCAATGATCTGACAATCATATCGCACCATCGTTTCTTTTACTTAATAATTTTGATCTGCTCTCCATTATACTCTACCATATCCCCGTCATAGAGCTTCTTACCTCTTTGTGTCTCCTCGTTGCCGTTTACTTTTACTCTTCCTTCCAGTATCTCGTTTTTGGCATCGACACCGCTCTCTACGAGACCGGCTGCCTTCAAAGCTTGTCCTAGCTTGATAAATTCTTCCCTCAGTTTAATCTGATGCATTCTCTGGCTCCATTTCTTTTCTATGATACAACATTAATATTGACAGGTAAAATCAAATAAATGTATGACTGATCCTTATCCCTGATAAAGCAAGGTGCCTTTGCATTGATTAAATAGATGTCTACATTTTCATCATCAATAACACGAAGCGCATCCAGTAAGAATTTCGGATTAAAGCCGATTACGATATCCTTACCTTCCTTTGTGATATCAATCTCTTCATTCATGGATCCGATTGCCGTGTTGATTTTAAGTTCAAAATTATTATTACGGATATCAATAATGATTGGCTTCTTATCCGTCTCCCTGATTAAAAGGGAAGCTCTCTCGATGCAGCTTTGAAGCTCCTTCTTGTTAATCGTTACCTTTGTTTCATAATCACTGGACAGCATTTGGTCAATTCTGTAATACTCTCCCTCAATTAATCTGGAGAGTACAACGGTTTCATCGAACTCAAACAGTACATGCTTGTCTGTAAAGAAAATGTGAACCAGAGAGGAGACCTCTCCGGATAATATTTTACTGATTTCGTTTAGGGTCTTACCGGGAACAATTACTTTACGGTCATCATAGGATTCCTTCATGACAATCTTGCGGATAGAAATTCTGTGCCCATCCAGTGAAATTACCCGAAGCTCATTCTTCTTGATTTCAAATAACTCACCGGTCATGATTTTATTGCTCTCATTATCTGAGATGGAGAAAACGGTCTGACGAATCACCTCTTTTAACGTAAATTGGGAAAGAATGACCGGATTGTCCTTCTCTATCCTTGGCAAAGCAGGAAATTCTTCTCCTGATCTTCCGGATATGGAGAACTTTGCTTTTTCACAAATGATTTCTGTCATAAAATTATTGTCAGTTGAGATATGGACCTCATTCTCAGGAAGTCTTCTCACAATTTCTGAGAACACCTTAGCATTTAATGCAACGGTTCCGGTTTCAGTGACATGTCCCTTCACAAAGGTTTCTATACCAAGCTCCATATCATTGGCAATTAATTTGATCCCCTGATCCTTGGCCTCTATAATCAGACATTCCAGTATGGGCATCGTTGATTTGACAGGAACAGCTTTCAGAACAATATTTACACTGTTGAGTAAATCAGATTTCTGACATTGGATTTTCATATGTGAATAAGCTCCCTTCGCATGTGATGGATAAATATATAAAAGATTCTTAGCAGTATTAGTATTAAGGGATGTGAATTTGTTGAAAACTGCTTTTTTCCCTTAAAATCAAGGCTTTTCAGCTATTGATAAGCTGGAAGGAATCCCTTGGATGAAATGTGGAAAAGCAGGATTTCTTACACATACATAAAATGGAAATAAAATAGTAAACAGCTAATCTACAAGCTATCAACTAATTATCAACAGAAATTCAACCTTCAGAAGAAAGGAAAGCCTATTCCGGGTTAATCTTTTTAATCAATACATCAATGGTATTATGTATGGAAGAATCGGATCCGATATCTGAATTTACTTTATCACAGCCATGAAGCACAGTTGAGTGATCACGGTTACCAAGATTCTTACCGATATCAGTAACAGACATTTCCGTCAGTCTGCGGCACAGATACATAACGATCTGTCTTGGATAAGAGATATTTCTGCTCTTATCCTTAGAATAGATTTCAGCAGGTGTTATATTATAATGCTCTGCAACAACATCGACAATCAGCTCAGGGGTAATTACCTTTTTTTCATTGGGGGAAATAATATCCTGCAAGGCTTCCTGTGCCAGTAACAGATTTAATTCTCTTTTCTTAAGTCTGGAGAAGGCTACAATCTTAGTCAAGGCACCTTCCAGCTCACGGATGTTGGATTTGATGTTATTGGCAATATATCTGAGAACTTCTTCATCAATCTTATATCCGTCCAATTCCTCCTTCTTCTTAAGGATGGCCATTCTGGTCTCATAATCAGGAGATTGAATGTCGGCCATAAGGCCATGCTCAAATCTGGACCTGAGCCTGTCCTCCAAGGTAAGCATCTCCTTCGGGGGACGATCACTGGAGATTATGATTTGCTTTTTTGATTCATGTAAAGTATTAAAGGTATGGAAGAACTCCTCCTGGGTGCTCTCCTTACCTATTATAAACTGAATATCATCAATTAATAAGATATCAATGCTGCGATATTTCTCACGAAACTGTGTTGTTGTCTTCTTCTGAATGGAATCAATCAGCTCATTGGTAAATTTCTCACTGGTTACATATAAGACCTTCGTATCCGGATTCTCACTCAGGACAAAATGAGCAATAGAATGCATCAGATGGGTCTTACCTAAACCAACTCCTCCATAGATAAAAAGAGGATTATAAATTTCACCCGGATTCTCAGCAACAGCAAGCGCAGCTGCTCGGGCGAATTCATTATTGCCTCCGACAACAAAGGTATCGAAGGTATATCTAGGATTTAAGAAGGTTGGAATATTACCGGTCTTCTTAACAGCTGCCGGTTCTGCCTTTTTTTCTGCGGAATTCATCTGGCTGGCCAATACGAATTTAATTTCATATTGTTCATTCATGATTTCCTCTATAGATACCTTCAGTAAAAGCTCATATTTATTACGTATAATGGTCAGGCTGGTAGGACCGATCAGCTCGTCATTAATCATAATCGTAATGACACGATCTGTTACATCATATACCTTAAGCGGTTTAAGCCAGGCATTATAAGAAACATCCGTTATGCCATATTCGGATATCATATATTTTAATATTTCTTCCCACTTAGATTGAATTAAATTTTTCATGATTACACTCCATGTTGCCCTATGGCATTTTATAGGTTGATGCTTCTTTAACCTTTTCTTACAGATACTCACATAGATATATATTATAACAAAATGATTTAATTTTCAATGGTTATTATGGCATTCTTATTTTACAGGGATATAGTTCAGTCTTCCAATGATTGATCAGAGCAGGGAGAAATGGTCCAATGCCATATACTTAAGACTTGCCTGAACTGTAACTTCACAGGATGTAATCAGCGAAAAAATTAGTCTGTGGAATTATGGGATGAAAATATAAACATTAAGAACAAAGGGAAAATGTAGATAAAGACTTGGAAAGATAAACATTCAAAGGAAGAAGGGCACAGCTTATCCACATAAAGTATGAAATTATCAACAAATGTACATATATATAAGGAAGAAACAGCATTTTAAGTGTCCTGGGGGAGTCCTGGTGAGTAAAATAACTACTTGACGTAAGAAGGGAATGCGCATATAATAGACGTGATATTCCTTAATAAAGAGTAAAATAGATAAAGTTCGCTTATCAAAGTGCCGGCTTAGAAAAAAGGAGGTGCATATCGATGAAAATGACATTCCAACCGAAGAACAGACAGAGGTCTAAGGTTCATGGATTCAGAGCAAGAATGAGTTCTGCAGGTGGTAGAAAGGTATTAGCTGCAAGAAGAGCAAAGGGAAGAAAGAAGCTTACAGCTTAAGTGAAACACAGGTCGCAATTTTTGTGGCCTTTTCTTCTAGTGTCAGGTAGAAAATGTTGGAATTTTAATTAAGAGAACGACATTGGGTAGTAGGCTGTCGGGTAGCGGCAGCATGGAAGGTATTAGATAGGACATGAGGAAGACGGAAAGCTTAAAGAATAACACAGAGTTTAAGGAAGTATATCAGACCGGCAAATCTTATGCGAATAAATTTTTGATTATGTATGTCAAAAAGAATGGCTACCAAAATAACCGTCTTGGAATATCGGTGAGTAAAAAAGTCGGTAACAGTGTAATCAGACACAGAGTTACCAGATTAATCAGAGAGAGCTATCGGCTGTCGGAAGATCAGATAATGAACGGATTGGACATAGTGGTTGTCGCAAGGGTCAGTGCAAAGGATAAGAATTATAGCGAAATCAATAGTGCATTCATGCATCTTGTAAGGCTCCATAAGATTGGGGTAAGTAACTTAAATTCAAGGGACAGAGAGAAGGATTCAGAGGGATTACATTGATTAGAAAAATATTTATCGTAATGGTAAAATTATATCAAAAATATATATCTCCTCTTAAGAGAAACTCAAACTGTATCTATACACCCACCTGTTCTTCCTATGCAATAGAAGCATTGGAGAAGTATGGAGCAATGAAAGGGTTGTATTTAACTATCAAACGAATATTAAGATGTCATCCCTTCCATAAGGGAGGATATGATCCGGTTCCGTAAAGACAGCTCTAAGGAGGAAAAAACGTTGCAGGTTACAGTATTAGCTAGTATTTTATCGCCGATCGCATATGTGTTAGGACTGATAATGAATGGCATTTATGCTTTCTTTAGTTTATTCGGCATTGAGAATTTGGCAATATCTATTATCATGTTTACCTTAATCATGAAGGTGCTGATGCTGCCATTAACAATTAAGCAGCAGAAATTTACGAGACTGTCTTCTCGGATGAATCCGGAAATACAGAAGATACAAGCAAAATATAAAGGCAAAAAAGATGAAGCATCTCTTCGAAAGCAGCAGGCAGAAACCCAGGCAATTTACCAGAAGTACGGCTCAAGTCCTACCTCCGGTTGTTTGCCGATGTTAATCATGCTTCCGATCATGTTTGCATTATATCAGGTAATTAATAATATACCTGAATATGTAACTATAGTCAGAGAGCAATATCAGACCGTGGCAGATGCCATCATGAATAATCAATTGGTTGAGCAGGTCGCTACCATAGCAAATGCAGAAGCTGCTAAGCTGGCGGATAACAATAGTATTATTAAGCTTTTGTCAACCTTAAAAACAGGACAATGGAAAGAGGTATCGGCTCTGGTTCCGAATGCGGGAGAAGCGATTGGTTATATTAAGAATGTAAATGGCTTCTTTGGTTTAAGCATAACGGATATCCCAAGCTGGAAGTCCGCATCTATTTTAATTCCGATTTTGGCAATGGTACTTCAATTTGTTCAGAGTAAACAAATATCTGTTAAGGCAGATAAGAGCAATCCCACAGCCAATGCAATGTCCTCCATGAACTATATCATGCCGGTTATGTCAGGATTTTTTGCTCTGATGCTCCCGATCGGTGTTGGCATTTACTGGATTGCAAACAGTGCATTCTCCATTATTCAGCAGTTCTTTGTTAACAGATATATGGATAGTATTGGATTGGATGAGTTAATTGAGAAGACCAGTGCTAAGGCAGGGAAGAAATATGCTCCTAAAGCAGTACCGGCGGGTACTTCATTACAGGAATTGGCCAGAAAGCAGACAAAAACAATAGATACGAATGTCTCAGAAAAGGCAAATACTTCGGATAAGGAGAACTCATCAGATCGGGAGGACACATCTTCAGCCATAGCAGGAGATTCCCATAAACCGACCAGCATTTCTGAGATTGCAAACCTTCTTAAAAGCAGAAATGAAAAGGGGGACAAATAGTAATGGAATGGAGAGAGTTTACAGCCAAGACAGTGGATGAGGCGTTAACAAATGCCATGCTTGAGCTGGGTACAACCATAGAGAAGCTTGAGTATGAAGTAGTGGAAAAAGAAAGCTCCGGTTTTTTAGGAATATTCGGAAAGCCAGCTAAAATAAGGGTAAGAATGAAGCAGAGCATAGAAGGTTCTGCGAAGGAGTTTCTGACCAAAGTATTTGCAGCAATGGGAATTGATGCAACTGCAGAGGTGATTTGCGATCAGGAGAATTCCAATATTGAGATCAATATTGAAGGTGATGAAATGGGTGTTCTGATTGGTAAAAGAGGACAAACATTAGATTCCCTGCAATATCTGGTCAGCTTGGTAGTAAATAAGAACAGTGAGAATTATATTAAGGTAAAACTGGATACAGAGAACTACCGTGCAAGAAGAAAAGAGACACTGGAGAATCTTGCAAAGAATATTGCGTTCAAGGTGAAGAGGACCAGAAAACCGGTTTCCTTAGAGCCGATGAATCCTTATGAAAGAAGAATCATTCACTCTGCCCTGCAGAACGATAAATTTGTTGAGACCTATTCCGAAGGAGAAGAGCCATACCGTAAGGTAGTCATTAATGTCAAAAAGTCCTATAAGGACACCAGGCCCTCAAGCGGAAACAGGTATGGCAAGGATAATAAGAAGGACTTTCATAAGGGCTTTCCTAAGGGCGTTCATAAGGACCTTGGCAAAGGCAAGGAATACAGTAAGAATTACAGCAAGGATTATATGAAGGACTATAGGGAATACAAGGAAAGCAAAGAGAAAAAAGTCCCTGCTGAGAACGCATAAAGCTTCCCCACAGCCGGGAAACAGCGATGGAGTTTAGTTTGAGATTAGGGGTGTCTTAAGGTAGAGCTTATACTTTAAGACGCCCTTTTTTGTAAGGAGCAGGGAGGTAATTATGAACACAGATACGATTGCTGCGATCGCCACCGGTATGAGTAATGCCGGAATTAGCATCATCCGAATCAGTGGGGAAGGAGCTTTTCCAATCATTGACCGAATTTTTAGGTCCAGGAAGGGGAATAAGATACTTTCTCAGGAAAAAAGCCATACACTGCATTACGGTTATATCGTAGAAGATGGGCAAACCATCGATGAGGTTATGGTAGCTATCATGCGGGCACCTGCCACCTATACCAGAGAAGATGTAGTTGAAATAGATTGCCATGGAGGAATCGTTGTAACCAGAAAAATTCTGGAGACCGTCATAAAGCATGGTGCCAGAATCGCTGAGCCCGGTGAATTTACCAAAAGGGCCTTCTTAAACGGCAGAATAGATTTGTCCAGAGCAGAAGCTGTCTGTGATATCATCAATTCTAAGAATGAGCATGCCCTGAAAAACTCCATAAACCAACTAAAGGGTAAGGAGTATGATTTAATCAGGGAGCTGAGAGAGAGTATTTTGAGAGATATTGCTTATATAGAAGCAGCACTGGATGATCCGGAACATATCAGCCTTGAGGGCTTTGGGGAGGAGCTGAGGGGACATCTGGAGCAGGAAATACATCAAATTGAAAAGCTTCTTAAGAATTCTAAGAATGGGAAGCTTTTGAAGGAGGGCATTAAGACCGTAATTGTAGGAAAACCCAATGCCGGTAAATCCAGCCTAATGAACTTCTTAACTGGAGAAGAAAGAGCAATTGTAACGGATATTGCTGGAACCACCAGGGATACCCTGGAGGAAACGATCGAGCTAAATGGGATTACCCTCAATATCATTGATACGGCGGGAATCCGAAGAACCTCGGATATAGTTGAGAAAATAGGTGTGGAGAAGGCAGTTAAAACAGCAGAGGATGCGGACCTGATCATCTATGTACTAGACTCCTCCACTCCCTTGGATGACAACGATGCGTCCATTATTGAGATGATAAAAGAGAAGAAGGCAATTCTTCTTTTAAATAAAACTGATCTTGAACCTAAAATTACAGTGAAAGAGTTGAAAGAGAAAACCGATCAGCCAATGATTCCTATCTCCTTAAAGGAAAATAAGGGACTGGAGGAGCTCCAGGAAAGGGTGACGGAGCTTTTCTTTCGAGGGGAGCTTAAGCTTCATGATGAAATCTATATCACAAATGACAGACATAGGGAAGCCTTCCATAGCGCGTTGGAAAGCTTAAGGATGGTAGTAGCTAGTATAGAAGCCGGAATGGCAGAGGATTTCTATTCCATTGATCTGATGAGTGCCTACGAAGTACTGGGAAGAATCATCGGAGAAAATGTGGAAGAGGATCTGGTGAATATGATATTCAAGGAATTCTGTATGGGCAAGTAATAGGAACCATGGGAGGATGGTCCTTCGAAGACCTTTAAGAGATACATGTCTTAAGTGAAACCGAGAGGAAGAATACCTCGGTGGTAAGCTTAGAAGGGAAAGGATAAAATGTCTTTAATCTATGATAGCTATGATGTTGTAGTAATTGGAGCAGGACATGCTGGCTGTGAAGCAGCACTGGCCTGTGCCAGATTATCGCTTAATACAATAATGTTTACGGTCAGTGTGGACAGTATTGCGCTGATGCCTTGTAATCCCAATATTGGAGGGACCTCTAAGGGACATTTGGTCAGGGAAATTGATGCCCTGGGTGGTGAAATGGGTAAGAATATCGATAAGACCTATATTCAATCTAAGATGCTGAATCTATCCAAGGGACCTGCAGTCCATTCACTTCGGGCTCAGGCAGATAAGCAGGACTATTCCAGTGCCATGAGGCAGGTACTAGAGAATACGGACAACCTTACAATCAAGCAGGCAGAGGTAGTAGAGATACTTACAGAGAATCATAAAGTGACTGGAGTGAAAACTTATTCCGGTGCCATCTATCCCTGTAAGGCAGTGGTACTATGTACGGGAACTTATCTGAATGCCAGATGTATCTATGGCGAGGTGGTTAATCATACCGGACCAAATGGTCTGATGGCTGCAACCCATCTGACAGATTCCCTCAAGGCTCTTGGAATAGAGATGTACCGCTTTAAAACAGGTACACCTGCCAGAATTGATAAAAGGTCCATTGATTTTTCAAAAATGGAGGAGCAAAAGGGGGATGATAAGCTGGTGCCCTTCTCCTTTACGAATCAGCCTGAGGATATTCGAAAGGATCAAGTGTCCTGCTGGCTTACCTATACAACGGAGCATACCCATGAAATCATCAGAGAAAATATCGGACGTTCACCCTTATACAGTGGTGATATTAAGGGTACAGGACCCAGATATTGCCCTTCCATAGAAGATAAGGTGATGAAGTTTGCTGATAAGGAGAAGCATCAGGTATTCATTGAACCAGAGGGAAATTATACCAATGAAATGTATATTGCAGGGATGTCCAGCTCCCTTCCGGAGGATGTGCAGGTACAGATGTACCGCTCAGTTCGCGGACTTGAGAATGCGAGGATCGTCCGAAATGCCTATGCGATCGAATATGATTGTATTAACCCGATGCAGCTGAGGCCTTCCTTGGAGTTTAAAAAGGTAGAGGGGCTGTTCAGCGGCGGACAGTTTAACGGTAGCTCCGGCTATGAGGAGGCAGCTGCTCAGGGATTGGTGGCCGGAATTAATGCAGCCATGAAGCTAAAGGGGAGAAGTCCGCTAATATTGGATCGTTCGGAAGCCTATATTGGGGTTCTGATTGATGATCTGGTATCAAAGGAAACGCATGAGCCCTATCGAATGATGACCTCCAGAGCAGAATATCGTTTGCTGCTGAGACAGGACAATGCGGACCTAAGATTAACCCGTAAGGGCTATGAAATTGGCTTGGTGGAGGAAGACCGTTATCTGAAATTACTTCGAAAGGAAGAACTGATTGCCCAAGAGATGAAACGCCTGGAGGCAGTTACCATAGGAGCAAGAAAGGATGTTCAGGAGCTTTTAGAAAAAAACAAGAGTGCTGTATTGGCTACGGCTACAACCTTGGCAGAATTACTTAGAAGGCCGGAGCTATCCTACGAGCTGTTGGAACCTTTGGATCCGGGTCGTCCTAAGCTTCCTGAAGACGTGATTGAACAGATTGAGATAAATATTAAGTATGAGGGATATATCAGCAGACAGATGAAGCAGGTGGAACAGTTTAAAAAACTGGAGAACAAACGAATACCTGAGGGACTGGATTATAATGAGGTTCACAGCCTTCGTATAGAGGCAAAACAAAAGCTTCAGAAATTCCGACCAGTATCCATAGGACAAGCCTCGCGGATATCAGGAGTATCCCCTGCAGATATATCTGTTCTAATGGTATATCTGATGCAGTATAGCCAGAAAGCCGGACAGAAGGAGAAGGAAACTTAAAATTAGCATAAGGAAAATAATATTACTTATGAAGTGACTTACAAGAATGAAGGCTATGAAAAGCAGAGAAAGGAAAAATATAATGGAGGACGGCAGAAGGCAAGGAATGGACCGCTTCATAAAGGGACTGGAAGAGCTTAACATTCAGCTGAAGGATGAGCAGCTTCATAAGCTCCTACGTTATTATGAATTACTTGTAGAACGGAACAAGGTAATGAACCTGACTGCAATTACTGAGTTTGAGGAGGTTGTAATCAAACATTTTCTGGATAGCTTATCCCTTGTTAAGGTAATCGTTCCAAAGGCTGAGCGGCTTCTTGATATGGGAACCGGTGCAGGCTTCCCTGGAATTCCTTTGAAAATAGCGTTTCCCAGTATAAAAGTAGTTTTAATTGATTCGCTGAGCAAAAGAATCCATTTTCTAGAGGAAGTAATTCAGGAACTGGAACTAAAAGAGATCCAGGCATTGCATGGACGGGCCGAAGATTATGGCAGAGAGAAAGGATTTAGGGAGAGCTTTGATCTTTGTGTATCAAGAGCGGTAGCGAAGCTGTCCGTCCTTTCAGAATATTGCCTGCCCTATGTGAAAATTGGGGGATATTTTATACCCTATAAATCCGGATTAATTCATGAGGAGGTCATAGAGGCATCCCGAGCGATAGGAGTCCTCGGGGCAGAGATTGTCCGATCAGAAAAATTCCTATTACCGGGAACGGAAATCGATAGGAGCCTTATCTTAATCCATAAGACAAAGGGTACACCAATCAAATATCCCAGAAGCGCAGGGAAACCATCCAAGGAACCCCTATAACAGATCGTTTGAGAATCAACTAGAAAAGAGGAGAAACCATGATTCATGGAAGGTTTATGTCAGAGGAAAAGGGACAAATTATCATAGAGGATATCTTTCGCAGGGTATCCTATGATCCTCATCTACTGTACCCCTATAGAGAGGACAAGGACATTCTTATACAGGCAATTGTGTATGAAGGAGCAGAAGATCAAAGCCCAGCAGCTGCAGGCTGTATGCTTCTTAAGCCGGAGGAGGCTAGGATAGCATATATCGCTGTATTACCTGAATTTCGTGGAAGGTCCTATGGTGAATTTCTCCTAAGAATGTTAATCGATAAGGCAAAAACCAGTGGATTACAAAGAATAGTTTTAAGCTGTGATTATCAGATGACCGAATATTTTCAAAAGTTTGGATTTATGGTTGACGGAAAAGACAGCGAATTGAATGGAATAGTTTATAGAAATATGTTGTATAAGGAAATTGGTGGAAAATGTTGCCACAAATCAATATAATGTATGAGAAATTACAATAAAATGTAAAAAAATACTTTTAAAAAAGTATAATTTGTTATATGATATAAGCAGTAGGTTTTCGAAAGCTAGCAATTTTAGTAGAAATCAGAAAAATAGAAAACAAAGAATAAAGAGCAGGGACTGATTAAGTTTGGGTAAGGATGTAGAAGTATACAGAGCTGAAGAATTGGCCATTTTCCTTCAGGAGCTTGCCACAGAATATCAGGATAGGGAAAATCAGCTAAACAATGAGAAAAAGATAGCATTGGAGCAGTTGGTTGAATGGGAAAACAAGCGAGCCTTAGCAAATCAGTACTTGGCGGATAAGTCAAATCTTTTTTCACCAAACAATAAATCCTATGATCTGGATGAAATAAATTTAAATATTCATCAGGAGCAAATGCGGCTGAAGCAGTTGTCATCAGAGCAAAGCAAGCTTCAGAGGAATGCTTCTTATTTGAATGCGGCAGGTAATATCATAGAGAAGAGCTGCAATTATCAAAATGATCAGGGATTAAGTATTTTAGAGAGTCAGGAAAAGGATAGGCAGAGAATCGCAAGAGATCTTCATGATTCTACAGTACAGAATCTGGCCAGTCTGGTCCATAAAATTGAACTTTGTTCAAGGCTGGTAGAAATGGACCCATTACGAGCAAAGCTTGAATTATCCGTAATGGTAAATAATGTAAAATCCGTCATTAATGAGATGAGGGAAATTATTTATAACCTGAAGCCAATGTCTCTGGATGATCTTGGTCTGGCGGTTACCGTAGAACGCTATGCAAAGCAGCTGATGGCAAACCATGATATAAAAGTATATGTGCAGTACAACCTAGAATGTGAGAATCTTCTGCCGGTCATTAAGTTGTCCTTATTTCGGGTCATACAGGAGGCTTGCCATAATGTGATTAAGCATGCCAAAGCAAGTAGAATAGATATCAAAATTGTCTTTGATATAGAAAGCATTGTAGTGACAATTAAGGATGATGGTATTGGATTTAATTCTGAAAAACAGATGGATATCGTACCGGAGCGCAATTCTGGTTACGGATTATCCATTATGAAGGAAAGAGTATACTTATTATCTGGTACAGTAAAGATACAATCAGAGATTAATAAAGGAACTACGATTACAATTAGTATACCTTTAATAAAATGCAAGGGGGTTAAAAATGAGCAGACCGATTAATATCATAATAGCGGATGATCACTCTATGGTCAGGGAAGGCATTAAGCAAATCCTTGAACTCGATGGCGATATTGTAGTGAATGGGGAAGCTGGAGATGGAAGACAATGCATCGAATTGCTTGATAAGGTTTCTACAGATGTTTTACTATTGGATATTAATATGCCAAATATGAACGGACTAAAGGTTCTTCAGCATCTTAGGGAGAAGAAAAAGGATATGAAGGTACTAATCCTGACGATCCATAATGAAGTGGAGTATCTGGTGAGAGCGGTTGAAATTGGGGTAGATGGATATGTTTTAAAGGACTCAGATTCCTCCGTACTAAAGAAAGCAATCTTCTGCCTGTATCGTGGGGAAACATTTATACAACCAGAGCTAACACCTATGCTAAAGGAAAGAATGGCGGAAAGGAATGCGCTTTCTAGCAGCTTTGACGATTCCCTTACCAGAAGGGAAATTGAGGTTCTAAAATTATTAGCAGAAGGATTGTTTAATAAGGAAATTGCTTATACCCTGGATATTAGTGAGAAAACAGTTAAGAACCATGTATCTAATATATTTAAAAAGATAAATGTTTCTGATAGAACACAGGCTGCAGTTTATGCAATTAAAAATAATTTTGTAGATATTTTTTAGTATAAGAGATGAAGGGAAGGAATGTTTCACGTGAAACATTCCTTTTTGTTGCTTTATCAATAGGCATAGGTTAATTACTTCATCTTATAGAAAAGCAGATACTCGGATAAGGAAATAATACGAATTTAACTTATTATATATGAGCGAAAAGTATATATGAATGTCGATTGGAATATAAGCCGTGTTATGATCAGCACTGAACCCAGGGTAGTGTATCAAGTCATGAATATATTTGAAGACTTAACAACACCGGATCAACAGAAACAGGGGAAACTTTAAGCAAAGTAATGAACCCGATAGTTTATAAGTAAAATATCATTGTTTAATCCCAATGCCCATGGCAACGTATCAGGCCATTTGAATTAATAAGGGGCTTAGCAATACCAGATGAAAAGGTTCTGGACAACCTAAGGACAAAGGATAATACTGTTACGTTTCACGTGAAACATTATAATGCCAATACTCATGGTAATGGGGCCATATGAAATAACTATGGACTTAACATTATTAGAGGAATAAGGTGCGGGACAACCCAAAGAAAAAAGATATTACTGCAATGTTTCACGTGAAACATTATAGTACCAATACTCATGGTAATATATCAGGCCATATGAATAAACAAGGGACCTGCAGTACAGGATGGTAAGTAAAGGACAACCTAATGAGTAAGGATAATACTGTTACGTTTCACGTGAAACATAACATTTCCCCTTACGAATGGTATTGTATCAGTTCATATATAAATACAGGACCTAGTATTACCGGATAAAAAAGTGTTGGACAATCCGAGGATAAAGGATATTACTGCTATGTTTCACGTGAAACATATAATGCCAATACGCATGGTAATGTTTCAGGCCATATGAATAAGCAAGAGTCCTAACAGTTCCAGATGAAAAGTGCTGGACAACCTAGGAAAAAGGATAATGCTGTTATGTTTCACGTGAAACATTATATTGCCAATGCGAATGGTATTGTATCAGGTCATAGGTATAACCACGGGACCTAGTATTACCGGATGAAAAAGTGCTGGACAATCCGAGAATAAAGGATATTACTGCTATGTTTCACGTGAAACATTAATTGATCAAGGATTTACGATTAAATATCGATTGAAATATTCAATAAAATTGTACTATGCGTCACATTCATATAGATATCTATAGTAATTAATGTTATAATGTGATTTATGTAAAGAGTTATCAAAGACGCAAGACAAGAACTAAGGGAGGGCAGGAAATATGGCTAGAGTTATTGCTATTGCAAACCAGAAAGGCGGAGTTGGTAAGACTACTACGGCAATTAATTTATCTGCCTGCTTGGCAGAGAGGAATAGAAAGGTTCTTACGATTGACATAGATCCGCAGGGAAATACCTCCAGTGGACTTGGGATTGATAAGAACAAATTGAAGAATACGATATATCAGATGATTATTGGAGAATGTACATTGGAGGACTGTAGAATTACCAGTGATATTAATAAGAACCTGGACATTCTGCCATCCAATGTAAACCTTGCAGGTGCAGAGATTGAATTAATTGGTATAGAAGGCAGGGAGTACATATTAAAAAAGCATATAGAACGAATTAGAGATGAGTACGATTTTATTATTATTGATTGTCCCCCTTCACTGAATACTCTTACCGTCAATGCCATGACAACAGCTGATACAGTTTTAGTGCCAATCCAATGTGAATTTTATGCTTTGGAGGGACTAACTCAATTGATCCATACCATTAACTTGGTGAAGCAAAGGCTCAATCCATTGCTTGAAATGGAGGGAGTCGTATTTACCATGTTCGATGCCCGTACAAATCTTTCTCTCCAAGTGGTTGAGAATGTGAAGAAAAATTTAAAGCAAAACATTTATAAGACCATAATTCCCAGAAATGTAAGACTTGCAGAGGCACCAAGCCATGGTCTACCAATTAATCTATATGATCCGAAGTCAGCCGGTGCAGACGGCTATAGGCAGTTGGCGATGGAAGTCATAGAAAAGGATGAGGCTGAAACATATGCCAAGAATGAGATCAGTGAACTGAAATATCGTAAGAAAAAGTAGTGAGAAACCCATATATATTTGGCTTAATACTGTAATTTACAAATTAGGAGGAGATAATCATGTCCGCATTAAAGAAGGGATTAGGCAAGGGACTTGATATAATGATACCGGAGCGTATTGTGGAGGCAGAGACCACAAAAACAGATCCTGTTTCACGTGAAACATTGATACCGATCAGAGAGCTTGAACCGAACAAAGCTCAGCCCCGGAAGAAGTTTGATGAGGATGCTCTACAGGAGCTTGCTGATTCCATCAAGCAATTCGGGATTATAGAGCCATTAATTGTACAGAAAAGGGATAAGTTCTATGAAATTATTGCAGGAGAGAGAAGATGGAGAGCAGCTAGAATTGCAGGGCTTAAAGAAGTACCTGTAATTATTAAGGACTATACCCCTCAGGAAATCGTTGAAATAGCATTAATTGAGAACATCCAGAGAGAAGACTTAAATCCTATTGAAGAAGCCTTAGCCTTCCAGAGACTGCTTCAAGAGTTCCATATGAAGCAGGATGAGCTAGCGGATCGGGTATCAAAAAGCCGTGCTGCTGTTACAAATGCCCTAAGGTTATTAAAGCTTGATGAAAGAATTCAGCAGATGCTGATCGATGACATTCTGTCCAGTGGACATGCCAGAGCCCTTCTTCCCATCGAGGATCTAGAGCTCCAGTATCAAACGGCCTGCAAAATATTTGATGAGAAAATGAGTGTCCGGGAGACAGAAAAGCTGGTGAAGCAGCTTCTAAGTCAAAAGCCACAAAAACAGTTTGCAGCAACAGATGAGAAGGAGTTAATCTATCGAGAGCTGGAAGAGAAATTTCGTAATATTATAGGCACAAAGGTCTCCATACATAGAAAGCAAAGGAATAGGGGAAAGATTGAAATTGAATACTATTCCAATGAAGAGCTGGAGAGGATTATAGAACTATTTGAGGCCATAAAATAAAGAAATGCTAAATTAAATAAATGTAAATATTTGGTAATTACCATTTTAACCAAAGCTAATTATGGAGGAACGTAGGGATGAATTTCAAAGAGATCATAAGTAATAACATTGACCTGTTTTTTGCCGGGCTAATAGCCCTTAGTCTTATTTTACTCATCTTATTGATTATTAGTATGGTTAAGCTACATAAGATGAATGTAAAGTACAAAAAGTTTATGACTGGTTCAGACGGTGTGAATCTTGAATCAAAAATACTCGCTAGATTTGCAGATATAGACGGTCTGAAGGCTGATTCAAAGCTGGTCCACCAGGAGCTGGCAGAAATCAAAGAAAACCTGCTGGTTACATACCAGAAGGTGGGAGTTGTTAAATACGATGCCTTTAAAGAGATGGGTGGTAAGCTGAGCTTTGTACTGGCACTGCTTGATAAAAACAATAATGGAATCCTTCTCAATTCCGTTCATAGCAGTCGGGAAGGATGTTATACGTATCTTAAGGAAATTATCAAAGGGGAGTCCTTCCTTGAACTATCAGGAGATGAGAGAACAGCTCTAAATCAGGCATTAAACTGTGGAAAATATATGGAATAGCGGGAGCGAATTCGATACGAAGGAGGCAGCCTATGAAGGGGTTCTCTTTCAGGGAGGAATAAGGCCAATAAGAGGGATTGTCGATGTCTTCATGAACGAGAAGCTTACCAATGAATAATAGTAGAATGAATCAGGCTGGACATTTGTCCAGCCTGATTTTATAGGAATAAGGGAGTTAGAGTATTAACAATATTTTGATTACTTTGTCTTTTCAGGTACCATATCCTTACCATAGTAAGCAAGCAGATAAATATCTTCTAGCTCACTGACTAAGGGTAATCTGGGATTCGCTGTGGTACACTGGTCCCCAAAGGCTAAGTCAGCCAGCTCCGGAAGCTTAGCAAGGAAGGATTTCTCGTCAATGCCATATTCCTTTAATGTTGCCGGAATGCCTAGGTGCTTATTTAGCTCCTCTACATCCTTTGCGAGCATTTCCACAGCATCTGCCTTGCTCTTCGGATTTTTACCGAGACGCAGCATCAATTCATAAATCTTATCACTTACAATATAGCTTTCGTACTTTGGCCAGGAGGTAAACTTGGTAGGGCATTCCACTCCGTTATACCTTATGACATGGGGAAGCAGAATTGCATTGGCACAGCCATGGGGTATATGGTACTCACCACCGAGCTTATGGGCTAGGGAGTGGTTAATTCCGAGGAAGGCATTGGTAAAGGCCATACCTGCAATGGTAGAAGCATTATGCATCTTCTCTCTGGCAACCGGATCAGCAGCTCCCTTATCATAGGAGTCCTTCAGATAGCGGAATACCATATCAATCGAGTGAATCGCCAGTGCATCGGTATAATCGGAAGCCAGGATGGAGATATATGCCTCAATTGCGTGGGTTAATACGTCCATTCCGGTCCAGGCTGTGGATTTCTTCGGAACACTCATTACAAAATCGGGGTCAATAATTGCAACATCCGGGGTTAGTTCATAATCTGCCAGAGGATACTTCTTGTTTTCTTTCCGATCGGAAATAACAGCAAAGGAGGTTACCTCTGAGCCGGTTCCGGAGGTGGTGGGAATAGCCACAAACTGTGCCTTCTTGCCAAGGGACGGGAATTTATAGGTTCTCTTTCTGATATCCAGGAATTTTAAGGACATATTTTTAAAATCTGCTTCAGGATGCTCAAAGAATAACCACATACCCTTAGCTGCATCAATTGCAGAGCCTCCGCCCAGTGCAATAATGACATCGGGCTTAAACTTGTTCATCTCCTCAACACCCTTTAATATCGTATCCAAGCTGGGATCCGGCTCCACCTGGTCAAAGATCTCACAGTGAACATAATCCGGCCGCTTTCTTAACTGATACAGCACCTTACTAACATAACCAAGCTCTGTCATGGAAGGATCCGTAACGATAAAGGCTTTGGTGATTCCGGGCATCTTAGCTAAATACGCTGTGGAGCCGGACTCAAAATAAATCTTATTGGGAACCTTAAACCATTGCATATTAACCCTCCTCTTAGCAACTCTCTTATAATTCACCAAATCCACTGCTGATACATTATGGGTAGTAGAATTGCCGCCGTAGGAGCCACAGCCTAAGGTCAGGGAAGGCATATTCGTATTATAAAGATCTCCGATGGCACCATGGGTGGAAGGAGAATTGACGATGATACGTCCGGTCCTCATTCTGGCAGAGAAGGCATTGATTACTTTATTATCTGTGGAGTGAATTACACTGGAATGACCAAGACCACCTAAATCAATCATTTTCTCACAAAGCTGGAAGCCCTTCTCCACATCAGCAGCCTTCAAAATAGCTAGTACCGGGGATAGCTTTTCCTTGGATAAGGGGTATCCATCACCAACACCATCAATTTCAGTACAAATAATCTTCGTATGCTCAGGTACCTTGATACCGGCAAGGGAAGCGATATATGCGGGGGATTGGCCTACGATAGCGGGATTAACATTACCATTATCCTTATTGATAACGACAGCTTCTAATCGCTGGCTTTCTTCCTTGGTAGTAAAGTAGCAGCCGGCCTTCTTTAGGAGAGCTACAGCCTCATGATATACCGGTGCTTCGATGATGGCAGCCTGTTCGGATGCACAGATCATACCGTTATCAAAGGATTTGGATAATACGAGATCGTTTACGGCACGTTTTAAATTTGCTGTCTTATCGATAAAGCAAGGAACATTACCGGGTCCAACACCGAGAGCCGGCTTTCCTGCGGAATAAGCCTGCTTCACCATGCCGGAACCGCCGGTTGCCAGAATCATAGATACATGGGGGTGATTCATTAACTCTCTTGTTGCATCAATGGAAGGAAACTCTATCCACTGGATACAATTCTCTGGTGCACCGGCTTTTCTTGCTGCTTCGTATAAAGTTCTGGCTGCCTCGGCAGAGCATTTCTGTGCACTTGGATGGAAACCAAAGATAATCGGATTTCTGGTTTTAATACAGGTAATACACTTAAACATGGTTGTTGAGGTGGGATTTGTAACAGGGGTAACACCGGCAACCACGCCAACCGGTTCAGCTACAATCATATAATCCTCTTCGTCGTTATCTTCAATGATTCCGACGGTCTTTTGATACTTAATGGAGTGCCATACGAATTCTGTAGCAAAAATATTCTTCGTAATCTTATCCTCATAGATTCCTCTTCCGGTTTCCTCTATGGCCATTTTAGCCAGTAGCTGCTGCTTAGAAAGACCGGCCAAGGCCATTTCATGAACGATTTTATCTATCGCTTCCTGATCCATCAGTAAAAATTCATCGAGGGCAACCAGAGCGTTTTTAACTAATTGATCCACATGTTCCTTGGGTGTGGGTTGATTTGTCGTCTTCATAGACATCCTCCTTGCTTGTTAAATAATTAACAATTGCTTCTGAGATAAATATATCAGAAATTCTTTTGTTTGTCAAAGAATATTGTTAAATAAATAACAATAAAAAATTTTACCATTACAAAGATTCTTTGTTACAAATATACAAAAAAGATTGAAATTAATGTATAATGTAACTATAAGAGTAATAGTTAATACTCTTATTATAGATATGCTCTAGGCATTGGGATAGAACTATTGTATGATTGAAAACAAGCTCGGAAAATAGGATGATTATAGTATAATGTGAAGGAGCTCCGTAAGGTGCATGTAGGGCATCCTGTAAGAAGAAAGGACTAATAATGAGGATAATCTCTGTAGACTCCGTGAAAGGGAATGAATTATTGGCTAAGGATATCTTGCTCAATAACAATTCTATATTAATGACGGCAGGAACTGTAGTAAAAAAAGAATATGTGAAACGATTAAGGGAATTGGATATAGAGTTTATCTATGTGAATGATGAATTTGCTCAGGGAGTTAAGCTAACAGAAAGCCTCGAGCTTCAAATCAAGGAGCAATGTCAGGAAGCTGTCCGGAATATACTTCTGAAGTATTCCTACCATAATGACCAGGAGCTGGATGAGATCAGAAATATAGCCGATGAGATTATATATGATATCATGAGTGAACCCGAGGTGATGTATAACCTGTCCAGCATTAGAAATAAAAATGAAAGTACCTATTCCCATTCCTTAAATGTCTGTGCACTCTCCGTTATCTTAGCACTAAAATTAAAGCTACCGAAGCCAAAGGTGAAGGATATCGCCATTGGCTGCCTTCTCCATGATATCGGCTTTACCTATATTACGATGGATTATCGGAATCTGCGTGAGGAATATTGCTCTGAGAAGGAGCTTAAAGAAATCAAAAAGCATATTATCTATGGTTATTCTGCTGTAGAGAAGGTGGATTGGTTATCCTCATTATCAAAGGACATTATAATTAGCCATCATGAGAGACTGGATGGTTCGGGCTACCCCTTCCGTCTGAAGGGAGATAAAATTAAGATAGGGAGTAAGATAGCAGCTGTATGTGATGAGTTTGACAGCAGGGTATACGGTAATCTAACCATTCGTATGAAGGTACATGATGCAATTGACTATATTATCAGCCAGGCAGGTGTTAAATTTGATTTCAATGTCGTGGAAGCCTTCGTTGCTTCTGTTGCCGCTTATCCAACGGGGGCTCTGGTAATCACGAATCAGGAAGAGATAGGAATTGTGTTAAGGCAGAATGCGAAATGCCCGACCAGACCGGTAATCCGTATCATTAAGAACAGGGATGGCGAGAAGCCTGAAGAATGGATTGAGAAGGATCTTACGAAAGAACTCACCTTGTTTATTACGGATACCATAATTGATTAATCAAACGGAGGATATCCAATGGGAAGCTGTGGATAACCTCCTTCTTTATGCGAAGATCTGTAGATACTTTTATATTTATATGGATACGCCTCATGTTCTAAGGTTGAGGTCTTGCGCTTTTTCTGTGAATATGATATATATATTATCACATGATTAGGCGAATGAAAGAGTAGAATAATATAAGTGAATTCAAAACGAAGGAAACTTAAGGGTTCGGACCAATGCGGATCGAGAATAGAAAATAGAACGGAATATTTTCTTATGATTATAATATTGTAAAGAATAGATTGGCAGGTGAAAAAGATGCATAGCTATTTAAGAGCCATCGGCTTTAGCGACATTGATAATAGAACGGATTTGAACCAGTTATTAGACCTGGTAAGAGATGAGGCTACCGGAATCAGATCGGAGAAGACGGGTAGTAATACAGAATTAACAGAGATATCAAAAGTTTTTGGTGAGGGCTTTGGAATTACGCTCCGCGGCGAATATGACAGAAGCGGGGTATTCCATATGGAGCACTATTTTCCTTATTTATCAGGCCCGCAGGTAAGCACCAGTGAAGAGGTTGGAATCAATAAGAGAGTTGATACTGAAGCCTATACCGGTATGTGTGATGATTACAGGCTTGGTGTTTCCCTGATTTTTTACCTGCAAAATGTTGTGGACTATCTGGAGAAAAAAAACCAGAACATGCCCATGAGTACAAACTTCCCGATTTCTTTGGCAGCCTTATCACTGGAAGGGAGGATTCTGCTTCCAATTGAGAAGGATGAGATTCAGGTAAGGAATATTACTGCTGAGACCAAATACCGTAATAATTTGATTGCCGAAGCAAAAAAAGGGAACCAGGATGCGATTGACAGCCTGACCATTGATGATATTGATACCTATGCTATGGTATCCAGAAGAGCAAAGAAGGAGGATATTTATTCTATCGTAGATACCAGCTTCATTCCCTTTGGTTCAGAATCTGATAATTATAGTATTATTGCTACAATATTAGAGTCTAACTTAATCGTTAATAATCATACCAAGGAAGAGCTCTATGATCTGCAGCTATGCTGTAATGATATCAGCTTCCGTCTCTGTATCAATAAGAAGGATATGATGGGAGAGCCTGCAGTTGGTCGCAGATTTAAGGGAAACATCTGGATGCAGGGAAGCATTGCGTTTACAGGGCAGTCAGGCACCTAAGCATTGGGATGGAGAGGAAGCTTCGAAAGAATTCTAAGCTAAGGGTTTCTTCCGGAATAGGATAATTTCCTTCCGATAGGATATTGACTTAAGAAGAAGGAAATAGTAGAATAAATACGTTGTCTGTGTTTGTAGCTCAGCAGGATAGAGCGTCCGCCTCCTAAGCGGAAGGTCGTGGGTTCGAATCCCGCCAAGCACATTGAACATGAATAGGATGAAGAAAAGCTTTTCCGGAAGGGATCGGTTCACCGATACCTTCCGGAAAAGCTTTTTTATACCCTTTATATCATTTGCAATATCCTTACCCGGTGATAAGGAATAGATATGAAATAGAAAAATGGATTAGGGGCTTACTTTACATGAATTTTACATAGACAATACATTACCATGATTTCTGATTCATTTTCCTGATGCTAAATAAAGGAGAAGGATTTGATCCGATGCGTAGAATGGATTACTCTTGGCTAAGCAGGTAGAATGATAAGGAGAGAATATGAGTGATAAGCATAGTTCCATTATCGGTTACTTTAAAATGAAAAATAAAGTAGAAAGAACTGCCGGTATTATCTTTACAGCCTTTGCTTTTTTTGCTGTGCTGGCGGTGTTTTCCATTACACTTTATATGATCTTAAGCGGTACACCGGCAATTTTTGAAGTTGGGTTGAAGGAGATCCTGTTCGGCACCCTATGGAAGCCAACCGCAGAGAATCCCAGCTTAATTGGGGACCCCTATCGAATTCTAAAGAAGATTAAGTGTATTCCTATTTTATGCCGATATAGAATTAAGTATAAAAATCAAGTAAAAAGTCTTAAAAAAGATAGGAGTTCACATGAAAAATAAATTAAACTCGGTATTTTTCAGCTGCTTTTTTATCGCGGTACTATTGGCAGAGCTGTATGTCACCTTTATTCTGAAAGCTGATCCCATTACTGTGGGTGGAATAGGAATTGTCCTTCTAATCAGCCTATATCTGCTATTAGATTCCTTACGAAGCCAATGGAAACAGAGCAGGGATAAGCTCATCTTCTATTTGGAGCATCTGTATCGGGAGGAAGTCGAAAAAAGTGATGTAAGATATACGGAGCTTTTAAATCTGCAGAAAGCATCCTATGCCTCAGCCAAGAAAAATGCAGCTCGTCTTGAAGAAAAATTGGAGGAGCTGATGGAAAGGCTTCATTTGATGGAGAGAAGCAACTCTGAGGCACTCTCAAGGGTGGCTGAGCTTCAGAGGAAGCTGATGGATGGACAGAAAAATGCATTAAATATTGAAGTGAACTACCAGAAGGAGAATACGAAGGCACTGATTGCTGCAATCAAGGAGGAGGCGGAAAGGCTTAATCCGGAGGATATACTGGAGCACATCCTTCAGATATTAAAGGATCGAAGGGAGCTGCCTTCTCAGGAAGAGCAGCTGAAAGCTCCTCAACTGCAATATGAGGAGGAGTATGCAAACGTTTGGGAAGATCAGGTGCCAGTGCTGACTGATTACTCCGAGGAGAATTCAAAAGAGGATTTACAGCAGGAGGATATCGTAGAGGAGCTACAACAGGGGAATATCGTAGAGGAGCTTCTGCAGGAGGATAGTTTAGAGGAGCTTCTGCAAGAGAATGTCGTAGAGGAGCTACAGCAGGAGGATATCGCAGAGGAGCTACAACAGGAGGAGCTTACGGAGTCAGAGGATATGTTGAGTACTTCTCCGGAGGTTGTTCCTCTGTATGATGATCCGAATAAAAGTCTGACCAGAGAAGAAATTGCATCCTTATTTGCCTCCTACGGAAAATAAGAAAGATGCCACCAACCGAAGCCATAAGCTTTGGAAGGTGGCAATTTTTATAGCTTCAAATAATCATCATCCTGAAAGGATGCTTTCCGAAGGGCCCGCTTCTTATAGTAGGCATTTCGGCGCTTGAGCCTAGGGCGCTCTACGAGGACAAAATACAGGCCGATTACTAAGGCAAATAATCCAACAATCAAGCCAATGATAACCGGTCGGTAGCTTACCCGGTTAACCTCCACCGAAGCGTCAGCGGGAGTCTCCGTAGGCTCCGGCTTTTTGGTATCCTGGTGGAATAGGGAGGGACGCTCTACATCTTGATAAAGGATATCTGCACCTCCAACATATTTACCGTCGTAGGTGTAGGAAATCTTACCAATTACATGATCCTCCCCGACTCTGTTAGCTGCGGGGAAGAAGGAGACTTCCTTGACCGCATCCTGAAAGGAAGCACTGTTGGGAAGCACCAAATACCCCTTCTCATCGGTAGTGATAGAGCCATCGGTTTTACTTAGTAGGGTATTGTAACGGGTAAAAAACGGTGACTCCTTTAAAACAGGGGAATCCTCCAAATCAGCAATCGAGTAGATGGAGAAGTTTTTAAAGCCGTAATCCAGCAGCTTGGTGGTATCTGAGTACTGATGCTCACTGGTATCATCCCTCATGATAACACTAATCAGCTCCATATCTCCGCGTTTCGCCGTCGTCACCAGGGTGTACCTTGATACACTGGTATAACCGGTTTTTCCTCCGATACAATCCTCATAGCTGCGGTTTAAGATAAACTTATGATGATTTGCTAAATAACGGGTCTCCTCCTGAATATTCGTAGGAGGTATCTTATAGGTTCGCGTGGAAAAAATCTTCCGGAAGGTTTCATTCTTCATGGCTTCTCTGGTAATCAAAGCCATATCATAAGGTGAGGTATAATGATTGGCATCGTGAAGTCCATGGGAATTAACAAAGTTTGTATTCTTACAGCCTAAGCTGCGTGCCTTTTCATTCATCATTCCGATGAAAACATTCACATCCCCACCACCGACATGCTCCGCAACCGCATAGGATACTTCGTTGGCAGATTCTAAGAGAACGCCATATAGGCACTGCTGCATCGTCAGCTGCTCACCTACATCGATCCCGATCCGGCTGCTGTCCAGATCCACACCGAACACAGCATTTTTTGAAAAGGTAACGATCTCACCGGGGGTGGAATGCTCAAGTGCCACCAGGGCAGTCATGATCTTCGTGATACTGGCGGGGTAATACTGTTCGTTCATATTCTTAGAATAAAGAATTAACCCGGTTGAGGCCTCCATGACGATGGCCCCCTCCGCATATACCCCAGGACCCTCAGGCCAGCTATTGTTCTCCGCAACGGTGGCATAAGCAGTCTGGGGCATAAGAAGCAGGGATAAACTATATATCAATATGAAACAAAACAAGGAAAGCTTTTGTCTCTTCATTTTAATCTCCCTTCTGTACATGAATTCTGTTCAGAAGAATTCTTACTGCATACTATGTGTAACGAAAAGGCATACCATTCACTTTTGGAAAAGAAATTGCTATACCGGCCTCAATAAAGACGAGTTCACCAAACCAAGGAGCTCTAGTAGTCATTGTCCTCACGGTCATCGATACTGTCCGTATCCCGTCCGTAGGCCGCATCTTTGCCATGCTTTCTGCTGTAATGGCGTTCGAGCAAGTCCTTTTGCATGGGAACAAGGTATTTATCAGGCAGAGCCATACAATGCCAGGCCATAAAAGCAACCTCTTCCATGACGACAGCATTTTGTACTGCATCCTTGGGACTGTCTCCCCAGGTAAAGGGCCCGTGATTACATACTAAGACGCCGGGCATTTCCTCTGGGTTAATTTTACCCTTACGGAACCGTTCCACGATTACAGCCCCGGTTTCTCTTTCATAATCCCCTCGAATTTCATAGGCCCTGAGCTTACGGGTGCAGGGAATCTCCCCATGGAAATAATCCGCATGGGTTGTACCGAGCGCCGGGATGCCCATTCCCATCTGAGAGAAAATCGTAGCCCAGCGGGAGTAGGAATGTACGATACCCTGGATAGAAGGGAAGGATTGATAGAGCTCAATATGAGTAGCAATATCGGAGGAAGGATTAAGCCTGCCTTCCACCTTACGTCCGTTTAAGTCGATAATGACCATATCCTCCGGTGTCAGATGCTCATACGCTACCCCGGAGGGCTTAGCTACAACAAGCCCCATCTTCCGGTCAATGCCGGATACATTTCCCCAGGTAAAGGTATCAAGCTTATGCTGCGGGAGAAGTACATTTGCTTCATACACTTCTCTTTTGAGACGCTCTAACATGTAGATTTCCTCCCCATATCCTTCGTTTATTGACAGCACCCGCCCTATCTGCTTTGTTCCTTTTTGATTTCCTTCAGTCGCTTCATTACATCATTGGCACCCCTGCCAAAATAATCATGTAACAGGGAATATTCGTTGTATAGCTTATCATAAACCTCTGCGTTGGCCGCAATTGGGTAATATACCGTATCCTTAAGCTTACCCATGACCTGACCAGCTTCAAACACATCATCATAACCACCCATGGCGGAGCCGGCAGCTACTGCTGCGAAAATTGCACTACCCAGAGCAGGACCCTGAGAGGTTCCCCCGATTTTCACAGGAATTTTAATGATATCGGCATAGATCTGCATTGCCATCGGATTCTTATAGGAAATTCCACCGGAGGCATAGAACTCATCCACCGGAACACCGTTTTCACGGAAGGTCTCAATGATTTTCCGGGTTCCGAATGCAGTAGCTTCGATTAAGGCACGGTACATCTCCTCAGGCTTCGTCTGAAGGGTCATTCCGAGGATCATACCGGTGAGATCCACATCCACCAGTACGGAACGATTGCCGTTCCACCAATCCAGAGCCACTAGTCCACTTTCTCCGACCTTCAGCTGTTCTGCCTTCTTCGTCAGATATTGATGGATGTTAAGGCCCTCTGCCTGAGCAGCCATATAGTATTCCTGTCCAACGCAATTCTCCACAAACCAGGCAAAATGATCACCGACACAGGACTGACCTGCTTCATAACCGAAATAACCGGGGCAGACTCCATCCTCAACTACACCGCACATTCCGGGAACTGTCTGCTCCTTTTCACCAAGCAGGATATGGCAGGTAGAGGTACCCATGATGGCGAGCATCTTTCCCGGGCCATCGATTTTAACAGCAGGAACAGTCACGTGAGCATCTACATTGGCGACTGCTACTGAAGTTCCAGGTTTTAAGCCGGTGAGTCTGGCTGCGCTTTCCGTAATTTCACCGGCCTTGTTACCAAGGGGTGAAACAGGGCAATTTAATTTATCCTCAACCACATGCTCAAGTCTGGGATCCAGAGCCTTGAAGAATTCCTTATCAGGATAGCCCTCCTTCTTGTGCCAAATAGCCTTATAACCGGCAGTACAGGAATTCCTGGTCTGGACACCGGTCAGCTGCCAGATAACCCAATCTGCTGCCTCAATAAAATAATCTGCTTCCTGATAGATTTCAGGAGCCTCATCCAGGGTCTGCCATATCTTCGGAATAGCCCACTCAGAGGAAATCTTGCCGCCATAGCGGGGAAGCCACTTTTGCTCGGTTCTTTCAGCAATTTCATTCAATTTATTTGCCTTGTCCTGGGCTGCATGATGCTTCCACAGCTTGATATAGGCATGGGGTTCCTCCTTATACTGATCAAGAAAGCATAGTGGAGTACCGTCTGCCTTCACAGGGAGAAGGGTACAAGCGGTAAAATCGATACCAATACCGATAACATCCTCAGCAGCTACACCGGACTCCTTTAATACAGCAGGAATCGTGTGGGAAAAGACATCCAGATAATCCTGGGGATGCTCCAGCGCCCAATCCGGTGGGAGAACTCTTCCTGAGGGCAGAGACTCATCCATAACTCCATGAGTATATTCATATACGGCAGAAGCCAGTTCCTCCCCGTTTTTCACATTTACAAGCAGGGCTCGTCCGGATAGGGTTCCGAAATCGACACCGATTACATATTTTTCCATTACAATCTCTCCTTATTTTTTTATTCATTGGCAAAGCTGGAAAGCTTCCATTCTCATAATAATATGCATATACTTAACTTAATTTTACTATTTCTATAGGGCATTGTAAACTGAAAGATAGAATTAAAATGAAACACCAAGGGCAAAACATAAAATAAGTAAAGGGCTATTCAGATCTGATAAAATTCATCCATGACCTGGGATGAGGTGCTGGCGGGGGCAGGAACTCCTTAGTGGCTTCCCTCATCTGTAGCATCCAAGCCATATTCTGAGCCAGATTATGAAGCACTGACATCCCCTCTGCGTCAGAAGCGACTTCACCGGGAGCATTTCCATGGATCACGTTCCAGTAATAGGAGGGAGCAATCAGCATTTCGGAGATCAGAAAATAATTGTTCAGCTGGTCAAAGGTGGTTACACCGCCGCTTCTCCGGGGAATGGCGATGGAGGCACCAACCTTTAGGCGAAGCCTTCCACGGCTGGCATAAAACAGACGGTCCAGAAAGCTTTTGAAGGTTCCGGAGATACCGGCATAGTAAACCGGGCTCCCAAGAATTACACCATCCGCTGCATAGATGAGATCAATGATTTCTTTGAGCGCATCATCGGAATGTATACAATAGCCCTCGTTGCAGCGGTTGCAGGAGATACAGCCCTTCATATCCATATGACCGACGTGAAGAATCTCTGTCTCGAACCCTTCCTTATGGAGTGCTTCACAAACCGTATCCAACGCATACCAGGTGTTTCCCTTCGGTTTTGGGCTGCCGTTCAATGCGATAATTTTCATTGTAATACTCCTCTCTCACCTAAGTTAAGCCAGATCATAGTGAAATACATCACAGGATGCCTTACCTCCGGGATATGATCTGTCGCATGGACAGAGATAAGGATGAGATGCTCGTCATGATCTACAGCGATATAGATAGCTGCAAATAGTATACTACATAGGGTCCTTATTTAAAATAGAATTATGGGAAAAAGCGAATTTTTTTCATCGCATTTTTAACGAGATACGATGTTCTAAGAAATATTGACGAAGGAGCAGTTTATCCATATAATTTAGGATAGGACAGGTGACATCGGAGGATACATGAAACAATTACCGGTAACCAAGAAGGAGAGAAAACATGAGACTAAGGAATATCAGAGGCTCAAGAGAAGCTGTGGCAGTGAGTGCATATGTTGTGCAGGAGCCGGAGAAGCTGAAGGGAAAATGGAATACCCTGTTTGGAAATAGAGCACCGATCCATATTGAGATTGGTATGGGAAAGGGTAAGTTCATAATGGAGCTGGCAGCAAGGAATCCGGAGATTAATTATATCGGAATTGAGAAGTATTCCAGTGTATTGCTGCGGGCACTGGAGAAGAGACAGGAGACAGAGCTGAAGAATCTCTATTTCATCCGTTTTGATGCAGAATATATCACCGAGATTTTTGCATCGGAAGAGGTGGATAGAATCTATCTGAACTTCTCAGATCCGTGGCCTAAGGACCGGCATGCGAAGAGACGGCTGACCTCGAAGGAGTTCTTAAATAAATATGATGACATTCTGAGACGGGATGGCGAGGTGATGTTTAAGACGGACAACCGGGTCTTATTTGATTTTTCCTTGGAGGAGGTAAAGCTGGCGGGCTGGGAGCTAAAGGAGGTCACCTATGATCTTCATCACAGCGAATATGTGGAGGACAATATCATGACAGAATATGAGGAAAGATTCTCCTCTCTGGGAAATCCAATTCATCGGCTGGTGACCTATCGAAGCAGGAAACCGGAATAAGACGGGGAGTGAAGAGCATCATCTTATTACCCGCTTCATACAATGGTAAAAAGAGCTAAAGGTGGTCTGGGATGAAGAAGGGTGTAAAATGGAAGATTGCAAAATCGACCGGAAGTAATTATAAACTAAATAAGAAAGCACTTCAAATGAAACGATCCTGGGACGAGGTAGAGGCTATTCTGAATAACGCAATGAAACATAAAAAAAAGTAACATGGGGCTTGTAAAATATTTGGTATCCGTGTATCATCACATAATATAGAAGCAACATGAGATACTATACACTTAGATAAGTTTTATCTCAAAGGGCTTTTTCTGTTAGGAACAGGCCTTTCACAGATAAGGAAACGGAGGAAAATATGGCTTTTCAATTTACCGATGCGAATTTTCAAAAGGAAGCATTAGAATCAGATATTCCTGTTCTTGTGGATTTCTACGCAGATTGGTGCGGACCCTGTAAGATGATGGCTCCGATTGTCTCAGAGCTGGCCGAGGAATATCAAGGTGTATTTAAGATAGGAAAACTGAATGTGGATGATGAACCGGAGACAGCAGGGAAATACCGTGTAATGTCCATTCCCACAATGATTATCTTCAAGAATGGAGCAGCTGTTGATACCATCGTAGGTGCGGTTCCTAAGAAAGCCCTTCAGGATAAGCTGGAAGCTCACAAGGCTTAATAGCCGGAAAAATCAATTAGCTCCGGTGCCAAGGATTGCCTGGAATACCATTGTATCCCAGGCAATCTATAAAAAATTGAAAATTAAGGGTAGAATTTACTTTTTCAATCTTCATAAATAATATATTTTTTAAAAAAATAAAAAAACTACTTGCAATTTGTCTACACGTCCTATATAATAACACTTGCGTTCGAGATAAATGCATCTCTAGCTCAGTTGGTAGAGCACCTGACTCTTAATCAGGGTGTCCAGGGTTCGAGCCCCTGGAGATGCACTATAAAAGGTTCTGATTTGGCAATTCGATTTGCTGGGTTAGGACTTTTTTCTTGTGATTGAACGGATACCCGCACAAGAAAGATAGAGTTTATAAATCATTTTCCCTTAACCTGAATAAAATGAATTAAAACAGTTTAAATGAGGCAAGGTATGGAGATTTATGTAGTGCAGAAAGGGGATACGATAGAAGCCATCGCAGAAAAATATGGCGTTCCGTTGGAAAGGCTGATTGAGGATAACGGTCTTCCAAACCCGTTCAATCTGGTGGTAGGGCAGAGTATCGTTATCGTGTATCCGGAGCAGCAATATACGGTTCAGGAGGGAGATACCATAGAAAGCATCTCAAATGCCAATCAGATCTCTGTCAGGCAGCTATACAGGAATAATATCTTTCTGACAGACAGGGATTATATCTATCCGGGTGAAACTCTGGTCATCCGCTATGGCGGTAAAAGGGGGAGTATAACAACAAATGGTTATGCAAATCCTTTTATCAGCCAGGATGTCTTAAAGAGAACATTGCCTTATCTTTCCTACCTGACAATCTTTGGCTACCGGTTTACCGAAGAGGGGGAGGTGATAGCACCTGAGGATGAGGTAATGATACAGTTGGCCAAGGACTATGGGGTGGCTCCAATCATGCTACTATCCTCATTGACCTTACAGGGGGTAGGGAATTTTGATGTCAGTTATAATATTATTTATAGCAAGCAGAAGACGGACAGTCTGATCGAAAATATAATAACGCTGCTAAGAGCGAAGGGCCTATACGGAGTGAATTTTATCTACACCTTTTTAACAGCCGAAAGGGAGGATGCTTATAATCGCTTTACAGAAAGTCTCTCAGAGCGGCTGGGGCAGGAAGGATTTAAATTGATTATCTCAATTCCGCCCTTGATGATGATTGAAGGAAGCACCATCACCTTTGAACGTATCGACTACACGCGGATCGGACAACTAGCAGATCAGGTGATCGTAATGGAGTATAATTGGGGCTATAATTTTAATCCGCCGGTACCGGCAGCATCCTTGAATACACTCCAAACCTTTTTAAATTATATATCGGTGTTTATACCAAAGGAAAAGCTGATTATTGGACTTCCCTTGATTGGCTATGTCTGGCAGCTGCCTTATTTTATCGGTGTAACAAAAGCCAATTCGATATCAACTGAGGATGCAATTATACTGGCGATGGATACTGGCAGTGAAATCAGCTTTGATGAGGTATCCCAAACACCATATTTTGCATTTACGACCGAGCCGGAAGGAGTTCCAAAAAACTATATTGTTTGGTTTGTTGATGCCAGGAGCATTGCTGCACTCCTGGATCTGGTTGAGGAATATAAGGCTCCGGGGATCGCGATCTGGAACATTATGTCATACTTCCAGCAGATGTGGCTAATCATCAATACACAATTTGAGATAGAAACGCTGCCTACTTAAGTCAGTTAGCGTTTATTTGTGTCTTTGCAAAAGGTAGATTCCTATCTATCTTTTTACCATGATTTGTGATAGAATCCTTAGGAAAAGCAGAGATGCACTTCATACTTACGGAGACGGAAGGAGAGAGTACTTTGAAGATAGGTTTACTGGATTCCGGGATGGGCGGTTTGAATGTTCTTCAGCAGGCGATGCAGCAATTACCGGAAGAAGATTATATATATTATGCAGATACGGACCATGTTCCCTATGGAACGAAAACGAAGGATGAGATTATCGGATATGTGGATGAAGCGGTTACCTTCCTTGTTGAAAGGGGAGTAAAGGCCATCGTAATTGCCTGTAATACAGCAACCAGTGTCGCAATCGAGTACATAAGAAAGAAGTATCCACTCCCCGTTCTCGGCATGGAGCCAGCGGTAAAGCCAGCGGTTAGGATTTGTCAGACGGGACGGGTTATGATAGCAGCAACCCCGCTTACAATTAAGGAGGAAAAGCTTAAGAACCTTTTGGAACAGGTGGATGGAGAGCACAGGACGGACCTACTGCCCCTTCCTGAGCTGGTATTGTTTGCTGAGGCCGGTAATTTTACCGGGAAAGCAGTGGATCACTACCTGCGGGGAGAATTAGCCCGTTATGATATGTCGGAGTATTCCACCTTTGTACTGGGTTGTACCCATTTTAACTATTTTAAGGAAGCCCTGAGAGGGATTATACCGGAGCAGGTTGAGTTCATCGATGGAATTAACGGTACGATAAAGCATCTGAAGGATATTCTTCAAAGGATGGAGCTTCTGGGTGGCGGAAGCTCTCAAGTAGAATATTATATCACAGGGAGACTGGTTACGGAGAAGAGAAGACTTGCGATGTTTGAGCAGCTCCTGCAACGGGCCGGTGAGATGCAAGCCTATTAACAAGCCTATAGAAGGTTCTTAATTTTTGCGCTGCAATTTTTAAGAACCTTTTTATTGTAAAATTTTGATTCTATGTTATACTAAGAATACAAAAAAATAAAGCAGAGTAGGAACATGAGCGTTAAGTGCCGGGTGAACAGGGAGTTGTCATCCGGACGAAAAGGAAACTTGCGGTTCATGATCCGCATCCCGCTGCTACAGTATGATAATCAAATATAATCTATTTGGTATTATCTCTTATTGTAGTACAAAGGTCTGCAAAGGAGGTATTTTTTATGCGTAAGTTTAAAACACTGTTTATTCAATCCTACAAGGAGTTAAAAAGAGTGAGCTGTATCACCCTACTGGCCATGCTGGGTGCAATCTCCATTGTGTTGGGCTACTTCGCTCTGCAGCCCATCGAAATACTAAAGATTTCCTTCAACTTTTTGCCGAATGAATTCGTATATTATCTGTTCGGTCCGGCAGTAGGAATCGTGTACGGTGCTGCCTTGGATCTTCTGACCTTTTTTGTCAGGCCAACAGGACCGTTTTTCTATGGCTTTACGGTAAGTGCGATATTGACAGGGCTATGGTATGGAGCGGTTCTTTACCGCAGACCCTTGAGTTTTAAAAGAATTCTGGCAGCGAAGCTAATCTATACACTAACGATTCACCTTTTGTTAAACACCTACTGGCTAACACAGCTCTATGGTTATAACTTTATTGCAATCCTTCCGATCAGAGCTTTAAAATCTGCCCTTCTGCTTCCTGTGGAAACTATGCTGCTCTATTCTCTGATCAAAGGAGCGGAGGCAACCGGAGTTTTAAAAAGAATTCAAAGCACAGGAGATAGACCGAATCGCAAAACGAAAGCATCGTAAGAGTCCCGAGCTAGATCTCCAGTTTGAAATAATGATCGGAGCATAAGAGCATTACCAAATATTTTCTTCGTTTTGGGTATTGACTAATACTTAATTTGCCGCTATACTTTATCCATTAAAAGTGCTAAAGCTTTAAAGCTCAACGCTTTTAAGTATGAAAGCGCTGATTGTTAGTGAATTGCAAGGAGGAGAATTTATGAGGTTAAAAAAACTGATTGTAATCTTTATGATACTGGCTATAACAGTGGGCTTGCTTGCCGGCTGTGGTACGAAGGAAGATAACACGGAAGCAATCTCAAAGGAGGCTGGAAAGGAAGCCTCCGAAGATACGCCGGAGCTTGTAAGAATTGGTGTGAACCAGCTGGTGACCCATGCGGCACTGGATGCTTCCTACAAGGGCTTTGTGGATGCTCTTGCAGAAGCAGGCTACATAGATGGTAAAAACATCAAGATTGATTACCAAAATGCACAGGGAGATCAAGCAACCGCAAATACAATTGCCACGAAGCTGGTCAATGATAATAATGATCTTATCCTGGCAATTGCCACACCCTCTGCTCAGGCAATGGCCAATGCAACGAAGGATATACCGATTCTGATTACCGCGGTGACCGATCCCGCAGGGTCCGGACTGGTTGCTTCCAACGAGGCACCCGGTGGAAATGTATCCGGTACCTCTGACCTGACACCGGTGAAGCAGCAGATCGATTTGATCCTTAAGCTGGTACCGGGTGCGAAGAAGATTGCTGTACTGTATTGCTCCAGTGAGAGCAATTCTAAGATTCAGGCGGAGATGGCGATGAAGGCTGCGAAAGAAATCGGCCTCACCGCTCAGGAGGCGACTGTATCCAATACCAATGATATACAGCAGGTGGTTCAATCCCTGGTTGGTAAGGTAGATGCGATTTATGCTCCTACCGACAATACCATTGCTTCCGGCATGGCAACTGTGGCAATGGTTGCAAACCAGAACGGAATTCCCGTGATCTGCGGGGAGGAAGGAATGGTAGAGGAAGGAGGCCTGGCCACCTACGGTATTGATTATTACAAGCTCGGCAAATTGACCGGCGCTCAGGCAGTGAAGCTGATTCGGGGAGAGATAACAACGGATCAAATGCCGATAGAATACCTTCCCGATGAGGAATATGCCCTCAAGATTAACGAGGACGTAGCAGCGCAGCTTGGGATTACAATTCCGGAAGAGCTAAAAGCAAAATAATCAGATGCGATCAGGGTGCCATATGTTTGAAAATCACATTGGCACCCTTTTATTCTTAATAATTGAACCGACATGCTGTCCATCCTGCTTATGCAAAGGATATTGCTTGCAGTATGGGTAAGAACTGAATGACACAGAGAAAGGAATCAATCAGAATGAATATCATGAGTATTATTATGGCGATTTTCGGGGCAACGGCCCAGGGACTGACCTGGGCTATCCTTGCGCTGGGTGTATATATCAGCTTTCGAATTCTGGATTTTGCCGACTTAACCTGCGAAGGAAGCTTTACGCTTGGTGGGAGTATCAGTGCCGTACTGGTGGTGGTGCTGGGATGGGATCCCTTCTTAAGCTTAATCATTGCAGCATTGGCTGGAATGGCAGCAGGTGGTGTCACCGGCCTACTGCATACGAAGCTGAAGATCCCTGCCATCCTGTCCGGAATCCTGACCATGATTGGTGTATATTCCATTAATTTAAGAATTATGGGCCAGGCGAATATTACTATTCTAAATAAGAGAACAGTAATTTCCACAATCAAGGGTCTGTTTCCAAAGGCAGCAGAGCTAGGTATCAGAGAATCCACCCTGCAAACCTGGGTTACCATGTTGGCTGGTCTTATGCTGACGCTGGCGGTGATTGTTCTGCTATACTGGCTATTTGGAACTGAAATCGGCTGTTGTATCCGAGCCACAGGAAATAATGCGGCCATGGTAAGGGCGCAGGGTGTGAATACGGACAGAGTAACGATTCTGGGCTTAATTATCAGTAACGGGCTGATTGCCTTGTCCGGTGCATTGGTCACCCAGAGCCAGGGCTATGCGGATATCAATATGGGTGTCGGAGCCATCATCATCGGACTCGCCTCCATCATTATCGGTGAGGTAATCTTCATGAAGGCCAGGAACTTTGCCATGAAGCTGATTGCCATCATGGTAGGAACAGTCGTTTATAGAATTATCATAGCAGTGGTACTACAGCTTGGTCTGGATACGGATTATATGAGACTGCTTACTTCCATCGTAGTGGCAGCGGCCTTATCCATACCGGTTCTCATGAAGAATAAAGCAGTCCGTCAAAAAGGAGGTAAGGCATCATGCTGACAATGACAAACCTCTATAAAACCTTTAATCCGGGTACGGTTAACGAAAAGTGTGTATTGAATGGACTTTCCTTGGATTTAAAACAAGGAGATTTTGTTACCGTAATCGGCGGTAACGGTGCGGGAAAATCCACGATGCTGAATATGATTGCCGGTGTTCATTATCCGGATCAGGGGACTATCTGGATAGACGGCCAGGAGGTGACCTCCTATCCCGAATATAAAAGAGCAAAGTATCTAGGACGAGTATTCCAGGATCCAATGCTGGGAACAGCAGCAAATATGGAGATTCAGGAGAACCTGGCCCTGGCCTACAGAAGGGGCAGAAGAAGAACATTAAGCTGGGGGATCACTAAGACAGAGAAGGTCTTATTTGAAGAGAGGCTGAGGACCCTTGGTCTTGGATTGGAAACCCGGATGACTGCCAAGGTGGGACTTTTGTCAGGAGGTCAGAGGCAGGCATTGACACTTCTGATGGCTACACTACAGCAGCCGAAGCTTCTGTTACTGGATGAGCACTCTGCTGCACTGGATCCAAAAACTGCGGCGAAGGTGCTGGAACTGACGGAGCAGATGATTAGCTCCAACAATCTGACAGCACTTATGGTAACACATAATATGAAGCATGCCATTCAATACGGAAATCGATTAATCATGATGCATGATGGCAGAATTATTTATGATGTTTCCGGAGAAGATAAGAGAAATCTTAAGGTAAGTGACCTTCTGGAGAAGTTTGAAACGGCTACCGGTGGTGAACTGGCGAACGATAGGATGATATTATCATAAAGAGGATGGAAAGGCTGTGCCTGGTTTAGTAACCCCATGGGAGACTGAGTCAGGCATATTTTGTGCCCTGCGATACCATCGACAACAAGCTCCTGTACTTTTGCTACAGCATTAATAAAAATCCCCTTAGAATATTTGTAATTCTGAAATCGAGTACTTCAACCTGCAATTTCATGACATATCATAAAAATGGCACAATAATATACATTTTATAAGGAATATTATTATATTATTGTGAAATATATTGTTTTTTGTACAAAAATGTTATATATTAATAGTATTGGAGTGTTTGACATATAGGAAATTAGTCTGATATATTTCTAATAATAGAATACCTTGAAGCATGGTTTCGAAAAGGCAGGAGAACAACATGTTAGATAATGGTAGGAAAACAATAGGAGTATTTATATCACAGGTCAATGGAGAATTTCAGGAGAACGTAAGCAAGGGAATTTCTACCCGGGCTAAGGAGCTTGATTATAATGTGGCTTTTTTTACGAACTTCGGAGGCTATGGACAGCCACAATATGATTCCGGGGAAATTCAAATAGCAGAGGTTCCTTACTATGAGGATTTTGACGGGATTATTATGGTTCCTGATACCCTAGCGGTGGAAGGATTGGAATCCAGAATCCGAGAGCATATACAAAAAAGCTGTAGTTGTCCTGTTATAAGCATTCGAAGGTTTGTTGAGGGGGATTATAATGTCCTGATTGACGATGAAACTGTAATCGAAGAGCTGATCCGCCATTTGATAACGGAGCACGGGCACAGAAGGATTAATTTCCTTGCAGGCCCGAAGGACTTTCCTGATTCTGAGAAGAGACTAGCTTCCTACAAAAAGGTTTTAAGGGAATATAATATTCCCGTAGAAGAGGGCCGAATTTACTATGGGGACTTCTGGAAGAATGCAGCGGGACCTGCTATTGATCGATGGCTATCCAGCTCCTTGGAACGCCCCCAGGCCATTGTTTGTGCGAATGATTATATGGCAATTGCAGCATGCAATGCCTTGGCTTCGAAAGGAATCTCCGTTCCTGAGGAGATGGCGGTAACAGGCTGCGATGATATTGTAGATGCGGCAGAATACTGCCCTGCGATCACTACGTCCAGGATGCCTGCCTTTGATATGGGCTATGAAGCGGTGGAGAAGATACATAAGCATATTCAGGGTATCGAGCAGCCCATTAATACATATATAAAAACAACGCCGATATTTCGTGAATCCTGTGGCTGCAAGTATAACCAACAGGAAATGAATAAGGAGCGGAAAAGATATTACATTAATATGACCGATGCATTACAGCGTGCAGTGGCAAGAAATGCTTATATGTCGGGAGACCTGACCGGTTTGACCAAGCTGGATGAGATCAATGCGAGACTCATGTACTATATCTATGAGAATGTGGGTTTTATAGACTTCTATATGTGCCTGCATCCAAACTGGCAGAATTATCGGGATGAGAGTAATGATGTAACAGAGGAAGATAGCGAGTACATGATTATGGAGATCGGAAATAAAAACCGGGAGGGCTATTATAAGATCCGCTTTCCTAAGAGGGAGCTGATCCCAAAGCAATTCATGGATGATGAGCCGATGATTTTCTTCTTCTCAATGCTGCACCATCAGGGTACAAAGTTCGGCTATACAGCCATACGCTTTAAGGATATTAAGGTTTATAATCAAACCTACCAGGCGTGGCTGATCAATGTAAGCAATGCCCTTGAGAATGTCAGAGTCCATAGTGAGTTGAACAGGCTGGTATATAAGCTGGAGGATATGTACATCAGGGATGATCTGACAGGTCTTTATAATCGAAGAGGTCTGGAAACTCTGGGTAAGAAATATCTTCAGCAGGCAGTCGATGAGCGGATAAAGCTCATGGTATTTACTGCTGATATGGATAAGCTGAAAGGAATCAATGATAATTACGGACATCTCAGTGGTGACATTGCCATCAAGGTGGTGGCAGAGGCCCTTCAGAATGCTGCGGACGATGATGAAATCTGTATGCGCTGCGGTGGAGATGAATTTACTGTCATTGGTCTGGAATATGATGAAAAGAAGATGAACCAATTTGTCAAAAAATTTGTCGAGGAGCTGGATAAGTTCAATCAGAGCGGCAACTATGACTTTAATGTATATGTCAGCTATGGATGGAGTCTGATTACCCCGGATGAGAATACTACAGTTGAGGACTGCATGATTGTTGCCGATTCACGGATGTATCAGCAGAAATATGAGAAGGAAGCACTTCGATTAAGAGCAAATCTGGTTAGATAAGCGGGGCAAAGCGGGCGAATAGCTCAAATCAAAATATCAAGCAATGCAAATGGATTAATAGCCGGAGCAGTGTCATCAAAGGAGCTGCTCCGGTTTTTTACAGAAAAGTCCTTGGGGTAGCTTTGACTGAGATTTCAATAGAGGGGAATTATGGAGAATTAACAAAAAGTTTACAGCACAAACTTGTTTTTCCTGTATAATTGTAATATAGTTAGCATGTACTTTTACGTTTGCGGATAGGGGGAGCTAAATGCTGGGTAACGGCAGAAGAACTATAGGTGTATTTGCAACACAGATCTATCGGGAGTATCAGGAGGTTTTGTGTAGGGGGATTTGCAAAAGGGCGAAGGAACTAGGCTATGATGTAGCCTTCTTTTCTAATTTTGTCGGCTATGGGGAGTTAAAATACGAACAAGGGGAGTGTAGGATTGCCAATCTGCCAAGATATGAGGAGCTGGATGGGATTATTCTTCTGACAGATATCATGTCGGTGAACGGCTTTACGGAAGCAGTCATAGCAAATATTAAGAAGTTCAGCCATTGCCCGGTTGTCAGTGTCCGACAGAAGCTGGAGGATTACTACAGTGTTCTGATTGATGATGAAACGGTACTGGATGAAATCATTACGCATTTTATTGTAAAGCATGGCTATACGAAGATGAATTTCCTGACGGGGCCGGAGGACAATCCGGTATCACATAAGAGGCTGGAGGCCTATAAACGGATACTCAGAAAGTATAACCTTCCCTATGAGGAGGAAAGGGTCTACTTCGGGGACTTTTGGAAGGTTGCCGCATATACTGCGGTGGAGCGATGGACTTCTGATCCGGAGAATCTACCGGAAGCCATCATCTGTGCCAATGATTATATGGCTGTCACCGTATGCAATGCCCTGATGGAGAGAGGCATTACAGTACCCGGAACCATTGCAGTGTCCGGTTGTGATAATATAGAGCTGGCGGAGGATTACAGCCCCTCCATCACTACTGCAGGGATGCCGATTTTTGAGATGGGATTAGAGGCAGTTGAGAAGATCCATCGGCATAATGAACAGCTGGAGCAGCCCCTAAATACTGAACTAAAGAGCATTGCCTACTTCAGGCAGTCCTGTGGCTGTAAGGTGCGGGGGCGGCTGGAAGAGCTTATGAAGAGACGGAACCATATCATTCACGAGGTTGAGGATAAGGAAAAGGCAATCTCAAACAATGCATATATGTCCATTGATTTGACCGGAGTTACATTATTGGATAACCTGAGCAAGAAGCTGGCCTCCTATATCCACATGAATGAAGGATTCTCAGCCTTCTTTATGTGCTTGTATAAGGGATGGGATAATTATAATGAGGGTGGGTCTGAGCAACAGGGCTCCTCGGAAATGGTGATGGAGGTAGGGATTAAGAACGGAGAGTGGCTGAAAAAGGTTACTTTTGATAGCGGAGATCTGCTTCCCAGGGAGTATATGGATCAGGGTCCTCAGATCTATTTTTTTAATATGCTTCACCATCAGGAGAAATGCTTCGGTTATACAGCGATCAGCTTCCATGCACTCAGGTCCTATCAGCGTTCCTATCAGGGCTGGCTGATTAATATTTGTAACACCCTGGAGAATATAAAGATTCACAGCGAGCTGAACCGGCTGGTCTATAAGCTGGAGGATATGTCAGTCAAGGACGAAATGACCGGTTTATATAATCGAAGGGCATTGCAAACACTGGGACAGAAGTACTTAGCACAGAGCATAGAGAAGCAGGGTGCCTTGATGGTTTTTTCCGCTGATATGGATAACCTGAAATATATCAACGATAATTTCGGTCATGCCAATGGGGATATCGCAATAAAAACAGTGACAGAGGCAATGCTCTATGCTGCAGAGGATGATGAGATCTGCATCCGTATGGGCGGGGATGAATTCATTGTCATTGGTCTGGAATATGATGACTCGAAGGTAAGGAGCTTTATTCGAAAATTTGAGGAAGCCATACAGGCTTTTAATAAGGAAGAACAATATGGCTTTCGCGTACAGGTAAGCTACGGATGGAGTATCACCCGTCCCAATGAGCATACTCGGATTGAGGATTGCCTAAGTATTGCGGATGCTCGAATGTATCAACAAAAATATGAGAAGGAGGCGCTCCGCTTAAAGCATATGAGCGGGCGAAGCCTGAATATAGATTAAGCCGAGGAAAGAAGTAGTATAAAGCACATTGCTCCGGCTTGGAGGTTTCATCATGGAAGGTCTTTATCAAGCGTTAGTTGAATATGGCAAACAGGATTATTATCCGATGCATATGCCCGGACATAAAAGAAATACACAGATCCTTCAGATGGTAAATCCTTATTCGATTGATATCACGGAAATAGAAGGCTTTGATGATCTTCATCAGGCAGAGGGAATCATAAAGAAGCTTTCCGAGCGCCTGCAGAGGTTATATGGAGCAGGCCGTTCCTTTCCTCTGGTCAATGGGAGCACGGTTGGAATTCTAGCCGGGATCTCTGCTGCTGCTAATCGTGGAAATCACATTCTGATGGCCAGAAACTGTCATAAAGCAGTTTATCATTCGGCTTTGATCAGAGGACTGAAGCCCATCTACCTTTATCCCGATGTAATCCGGGGAACTTCAGTAAACGGTGGAATTTCTGCCGCTCAGGTGGAGAAACAGTTGATAGCTTACCCCGATACGAGACTTGTGGTGATAACCTCACCGACCTATGAAGGCATTGTTTCCGATATCAAAGAAATCGCTGAGCGGGTCCATAAGGCGGGAGCCCTACTTTTGGTGGATGAAGCCCATGGGGCACACTTCGGCTTTCATAAAGCCTTCCCGCAGAGTGCAGTGACACAGGGGGCGGATATCGTGATTCAGAGTCTCCATAAGACCTTGCCGTCCTTCACACAGACCGCGGTCCTTCATTGCAATGATCCGGCTCTAAACAACAGAATTGGGCAGTTTCTCTCCATATATGAAAGCAGCAGCCCTTCCTATCTTCTGATGGCAGGAATGGAGCAATGTGTCGGTATCCTTGAGAAAAAGGCTCATCAGCTATTTGAAGATTATGCTGAGAACCTAAGGAGAGTATTTTCTCAGCTAAAAGCCTTAGAAAACATACAGCTACTGGAGCAGAGCATCGTAGGAGCAGGAAGTGTCCATGCCTTGGATCCATCCAAGCTGACCCTCCAGCTATTTACCTCAGAAATGACCGGGCCTGAGCTGTCCGAAAGGCTAAAGGAGGAGTATCATATTGTGATGGAGATGCAAACCAGGGATTATGTTCTCGGAATGACCAGCATATGCGACACTCCGGAGGGCTTTGCCAGATTGAGTAAGGCACTAATTAGCATCGATGGTGAACTCAAGGGGAAGCAGAGGGCCCGAAGACCGGATTTTCGGCGGACTATTACAGAAACAGCCCTTTGGCCCTACGAGGCGGCAGAGCTTATGTCGGAGGAGGTAAGGCTCTCCGAAAGTGTGGGCAGGATATCCGCAGGATTTATCAGCATATATCCGCCGGGAATACCCATGCTCATCCCCGGAGAGAGAATAGATGAGAGCATTCCTCCAACCTTGATACAGGCGCAGGAGGATGGACTTAAGGTTACAGGGCTTCTCGGTAAAGACAGAGAAATGATTGAAGTCATAAGGAAAGGATAGTTATGGCAAGGATATTTATTATATTAGGAAAAAGCGCTACGGGAAAGGATACCATCTTCAAGCGACTACTGCAAAGCCCGGAGCTGAACTTAAATACTGTGGTTATGTATACCACCAGACCGATTCGGGTAAACGAGACAGAGGGTGTGGAGTATCACTTTGTTGATGTGGAAAGACTTACGAGGCTTAAGGAAGAGGGAAAAGTGATAGAGCATCGGGCCTATGCTACCATCTATGGAGCATGGCATTATTTTACGGTGAATGACGGACAAATTGATTTGAAGAATCATGATTATCTGATGCATGGGACATTAGAGAGCTTTGAACAGATGAAAGCGTATTTTGGAGAGGAAAGTGTTATTCCCATCTATATTGAGGTAGAGGATGGGATGAGACTTCAGCGAGCCCTCAAGAGGGAGATAAAGCAGGAGCAGCCTAAATATGCAGAGCTATGTAGGCGGTTTCTGGCGGATGAGGAGGATTTCTCAGAGGATAACATCAAAAAAGCCGGAATCAGTAAGAAATACTATAATATCGATATTGAGACCTGCCTGGCTGAGATTGAAGCAGACATCAAAAAATATACTGTAAACTAAGCGAAAAATATGTTATACTTTTTTCATATCGCTGAGTTACATTTTTTGATGGAGGGATAGGATGGATATTAAGGTAAATCAGCTGCAACCGATGAACCAGACTGTTCAGAAGGCACCCGTACCTGAAGCAGACGGGTCTTTTAAGTTTACCTTGGTATCACATATTGAGGAACAGGAATTAGCGGCGAGGCTGAATACAATGCTGGAGGAAATCTCTTCCCAGGGGAAGAAGCTTCTAAAGCATATGGATGTAAAAGACATGAAGCATTACCGTGAACTGATTAAGGAGTTCATGAATGAGATTGTCAATCGGTCTCATAAATTCTCTAGGGAGAATTTTCTGGACAAGAAGGGGCGGCATAGGGTCTACACGATGATTAAGCTGGTGGATAAGAACCTGGATGAGCTGGCCATGGAGCTGATTAAGGATGAGAAGGATCATATCGCAATTCTTAATAGGATTGATGAAATCAGGGGATTATTATTAGATATCCTGACCTAAGTAAGAAAAAGTGGCAGAGGGAGGCAGCGCAGATCAGTATGCTTGATTTTCAACAGATTATCGGACATGAAAGCATTATAGATCATCTTCAGAATGCAATACAGGCAGGCAAGGTATCCCATGCCTATATTCTTCATGGAGAGGAAGGGATGGGAAAAAAGCTGCTGGCATCAAGCTTTGCCAAAGCCCTGCAATGTGCGGAAGGTGGAATTAGGCCCTGCAATAAGTGCCTTTCCTGTTTACAGCTGGATACGGGTAACCAGCCTGACGTGATCTGGGTCACCCACGAAAAGCTCAGTATCAGCGTGGATGATATCAGAGTACAGGTGAATAGTGATATTCAGATCAAGCCCTTCAGCAGTCCCTATAAGGTATATATCATTGACGCAGCAGAAAGGCTGACCGAGCAGGCACAGAACGCCCTGTTAAAAACCATGGAGGAGCCGCCGGAATATGCAGTGATTCTTCTGCTGGTAAGAAACATTAACCTCATTCTTCCCACGATTCTGTCCCGTTGCGTGGTACTGCATCTCAAACCGGTGGATAAGAAACGGATCCGGGAGTTTTTGATGGAGAAGCAACAGGTTCCGGATTATATGGCAGAGATGGCTGCAAACTTCTCAGGTGGTAATGTGGGAAAAGCGATAAAATATGCATCTTCTGAAGAGTTTGAAAAAAAGAAAGAGGATGTTCTCCATATCTTAAGATATATTGATGAGATGGAGCTCTATGAAGTGGTAGCAGGGATAAAGACCATTTCAGAGAATAAACCCGCGGTGGAGGATTATATCGACCTGATGCTTCTATGGTACCGAGATGTATTGATGCTGAAGGCTACCAATGACCCGAACCTGCTTCTATATAAGAATGAGTTTTCCTTTATCAGAAAGCAGGCGAACCTCCGTAGCTACGAGGAGATAGAGAATATCATCGGTGCAATGGAGAAGGCGAAGATAAGACTGAAAGCAAATGTTAATTTTGATATTACAATAGAACTTATGTTGCTTAAAATAAAGGAGAATAGTAATGGTTAGAGTAATAGGAGTAAGATTCCGCAGTGCCGGCAAGATTTATTATTTTGACCCGGCCGGGTATACAATAAAGCAGGGCGATAATGTGATCGTAGAGACGGCCCGTGGAATAGAATACGGTATGGTTGTTCTAGGACCTCGGGATGTAGAGAATGATAAGATTATCCAACCTCTAAAGCCTGTCATCCGTCAGGCGACGGAAGAAGACAATGCCATCGAGAAGAGAAACAAGGAGAAGGAGAAGGAAGCCTTCCAAATCTGCCTCGAGAAGATTAAGAAGCATGGACTGGAAATGAAGCTGATTGATTCGGAGTATACCTTTGATAATAATAAGGTGTTATTTTATTTTACTGCTGACGGAAGAATTGATTTTCGTGAGCTGGTCAAGGATTTGGCCTCTGTATTCAAGACCAGGATTGAACTGAGACAGATCGGGGTCAGGGATGAGACCAAGATCGTGGGAGGCATCGGCATCTGTGGCAGACCCCTCTGCTGTAACACCCATCTTTCCGAATTTGCACCCGTATCGATTAAGATGGCCAAGGAGCAGAATCTCTCTTTGAATCCGACAAAGATTTCAGGGGTATGCGGAAGACTGATGTGCTGTCTGAAGAACGAAGAGGATGCTTATGAGGAGCTGAACTCCAAGCTTCCGAATGTCGGTGATTTTGTATCCACGAAGGATAATTTGAAGGGTGAGGTTCAAAGTGTCAGTGTCTTAAAGCAATTAGTTAAGGTCATTGTCACCCTGGAGAATGATGAGAAGGAAGTTCGGGAATATAAGGTTGAGGATCTGAGATTCAAACAGAAGAAGAAGAAGGAGAAAACACCGGCTGCTTTGGATGATGAGCTCAGGGTATTGGAGCTGTTAGAGAAGAGGGAAGGGAAATCCCTGTTGGATGATGAATAAGAAAAAACTACAGGAAGAGTTGCTCCTACCCGGAGAACGGTTGGACGACCTGCACAGAAATCACTATCAGATCATACAAAACACCAAGAAATTCTGCTTTGGTATGGATGCGGTTCTACTCTCAGGGTTTGCTAGAGTGATGCAGGGGGAAAAGGTACTGGACCTGGGAACAGGAACCGGAATTATTCCGATATTGCTGGAGGCAAAGACCGAGGGCAGACATTTTACCGGCTTGGAAATTCAGGCAGAAAGTGCTGACATGGCAAGGCGTAGTGTAGCCATCAATCAACTGGAAGATAAGATTGATATTATAACCGGAGATATCAAGGAGGCCTCTAAGATCTTTGGATTGGCTTCCTTTGATGTTGTTACCAGTAATCCTCCCTATATGAATCATAGCCATGGGATAGTAAATCCTACTGAGGCGAAGGCAATCGCCAGGCATGAGCTGCTCTGTACGCTGGAGGATGTGGTCCGGGAGGCGGCAAGGTGCCTTAAGCCAAACGGAAAATTCTTTCTGGTACATCGACCGCACCGTCTGGCTGAGATTATCAGAATGTTCAGTGAATATAAGCTGGAGCCCAAGAGGATGAAGCTCGTTCATCCCTACCTGGAGAAAGAGCCCAACATGGTACTGTTGGAGGCCACCAAAGGCGGAAAACCGAATCTGATCGTAGAGGCTCCGCTGATTGTTTATAAGGAACCGAAGGTTTATACACAGGAGATTTATGATATCTACGGATATTAAAGAGACATTCCGTCAGGATGACCGGAGCAGGAATGAATCTGGAAAGGCTTAAATTATGTCCGGAACACTTTATCTATGTGCTACTCCGATCGGGAATATGGAGGATATCACCTTCCGGGTTATCAGGACCCTGAAGGAGGTGGACCTGATTGCTGCAGAGGATACGAGGCACAGTATCAAGCTATTAAACCACTATGAGATTAAAACTCCGATGACAAGCTACCATGAGTATAATAAAATAGAGAAAGCAAAGTATCTGGTTGCGCTGCTGTCAGAGGGTAACAATATTGCATTGATCACCGATGCCGGAACACCGGGGATCTCAGATCCGGGGGAAGAACTGGTGAGGCAGGCCTATGAGGCAGGGGTGAAGGTGACTTCCTTGCCCGGTCCAACTGCTTTAATTACAGCACTTACCTTAGCCGGACTTAAGACCAGACGTTTTTGCTTTGAAGCCTTTCTTCCGACGGATAAGAAGGAGAAGGCTAGGATATTAGAGGAGCTGAAAAACGAGACCAGAACGATTATCCTTTATGAAGCGCCCCATAGGCTGTTAAAAACCATAAAGGAGCTTCAGGAGGTCTTAGGAGACAGACCGCTGGCGGTTATAAAGGAGCTTACAAAACGATATGAGACAGTTTGGCGGACCTGTCTGTCCGAAGCGACCACAGTCTTTGAAGCACAGGAGCTCAAAGGGGAATATGTATTAGTACTGGAGGGAAGGCCTGAGGATGAGATAGCGGCAGAGAAAATGGATCAATGGGGGACGATCAGTATCTCTGAGCATATGGAGCTTTATACCACGAAGGGACTGGATAAGAAGGAGGCTATGAGAGCTGTAGCAAAAGATAGAGGGGTAAGCAGGCGTGATATCTATCAGCAGCTGATCCGGGAGGAGAAGAGTACAGAAAGCTTGTGATCATTTATGGTACATCTGTCTTTTGGAGGTGTAGTTATGCTATTTGGGTCATTACAAACGAAAGAGAAGCGAATCCTGCTTGCATTGCTTGTGGTTATTTTGATCATGGCAGGGTGCTTTGCTTATTTGGGCCACATTACAAATAAAAGATTTGAAGAACAAGCTGTTATGGCGGAGGATTATCTTAAGGCCGGAGATTTTGAGCAGGCCGTACAGGCATACCTTAAAGCACTTTCCATGAAAAACAGCAAGCAGGAGCTTCTGTCCATTGGTCTGGCAGAGGCTTATATCGGTATGCATCAATATGACAAGGCTCTTGAGGTATTACGGAACGATTATAAGAAAACAGGGGCAAATACCATTAAGGAAAAGATTGAGGAGGTAACCGCAGAGAAGACAGATTATGAATTTAATCAGATTGCTTCCCATGCGGAAACCTATTTTACCAATGGAGAATATGAGAAGGCTATTACCGAATACAACAAAGCTAAGCTGATTAAGAGTAAGGAGGCAATCTCCTATCAGCGTATTGCAGAAGCGTATATTGAATTAGGAGACTATAACCTGGCGCGAAATGAAGTGCTGGAGGGGTTGGCTTTGACGCAAAGCGAGCTGCTATCCTCTACCCTAAACAAGGTGGAGAAGTACCTATTGGATACCCAGTATGCAGAGCTTCTGAATGTTGCTTCTGAATACATATACCAGGAAAATTACGAGGATGGTATCCTGAAGTTAAAGGAGGCCATAGCACTGCTACCCAAGGAGGAAGGCGCCTATCACAGCTTGGCAGAGGTATATATCCTGCTAGAGGATTATGAAGGTGCTGTGAGTCTGTTAGAGACTGCATTGACAAAGCGGAACAGCGCCGCACTGAGGGAGCTTCTTGACAAAGCGGAAACCTTAAGAGATGAACGTAAGGAAAGGGAAAGGATACTGAAGGAGTTATACCAGGCTGCTATGGATGCCAAGACAGATCAGATCCTTAATCTGATGGATAATACCTTTTTTACAATCAAAATTGCAGGAGCGGAGCCTGTCTTTTACAGCTTAAACGGTGAAGATAAGATGAATAACAGCAATGGAATCATTGTTCAGAATAAGGACCAAATCTATGCCGGAGGGTTTCAGAATGGTCTCAAGAACGGTATTGGGATCTTTTTTATGCGCTGGCAGGAAAGGGACACTCAGGCCTTTATTCTTTATGAAGGAGAATGGAGCAATGATTTGCCCAATGGGATGGGAAAAACCGTTGAGGAGACAATTTCGAAGGAATCAGATGGGACAAGCCATAGCCTTCGAACGGTATCGGAAGGAGTATTTATCAGCGGACTAGAAATGGATACCCATCGCAGAAGCTTTTACAGGGACGGAGAAGAGACCGGAAGTATTCAATATAAAGCCTTGTACGGAGTCCCCCAACCCCTGAGGAATTCTGAAGGTAAGCAGATAAGCTCAACGGTCAGCGGTTCCTATGTGATTGCGGAGCTTCAAAAGGGCGGAAAGCCAACAGGTAAATATTATACTGTGAAAGAGGATACCCTATGGGGCCTTACCCCCTATATAACAGAATAGAGCATAAAAAAAAGCGAAGGTCTTAACCTTCGCTTCTTTTTATGGATATGTAGATTATTCAATAATTCCAGCAAGCTTAGCAAGCTCAATAATGGTTTCTTTAGAAACCTTCTTGTCATGATAATCAAATAAATTATCTCTGCTGCCGGTAAAAATGTCTGCCGGTTCATACTTCTGAAGAATGATTTTACCTTCGTCCGTATAGATCTCAAGCTGGTCTCTCTCTCCGATATCAAGTGTTCTCCTCAGTTCAATCGGAAGTGTAATCCTTCCCAGTTCATCCAGCCTTCTGACAATTCCTGTGCCTTTCATAAATGGCCTCCTTTTCTCAAGTGTATTGGGGAATAAAGTTCTTTTATTAGCCTAATACAAAATTCGTTCGTGTGGATGACAAACTTTACATATTTTGTATGTAGCATTACTATAAGATATCATAGGGGGGGTCATTAGTCAATTGAAATAATTGTCAAATCATAGCACAATTTAAACAATAAATGTAAATAAGGGACAAATGTGTCCATAAAATGAAGCAGGATGGGACATTTTTATCACATTTCGGCATATAGATTATAAAGGAAGCTGATTTTCTTAAGCTATTTGATATTACAGCCGGGCAGAAGCTTACTGTAAAAGGAATTGATAGGAAGGAAAGGCGGGAACAAGAGATGCTGAATTATCTATGGGGATTTATGATTGTCATAGGAATTATTGTGGGAGTGCTAAAAGGGAATATCACAGAGGTTAGTAATGCCACGATTGTATCCTCCAAGGAGGCGGTTGCACTCAGTATCACGATGCTGGGGATTATGGCCATGTGGACGGGACTCATGCAGATAGCAAAGAAGAGCGGCTTGGTTGGCTCCTTTACGAGAGCCCTGCGGCCGGTGATACGGTTCCTGTTTCCGGATCTGCCGAAGGATCATATTGTAAATGAATACATCGCTTCCAACATGATTGCAAACATACTGGGACTGGGTTGGGCGGCAACTCCCATGGGACTGATGGCAATGAGGGAGTTCAAGAAGCTGAACCGCGATTCAGAATTGGCCAGCTGTGATATGTGTACACTTCTGATTATTAATATTTCCTCCCTACAGCTGATACCGGTCAATATCATCGCTTATCGCAGCCAGTACGGCTCGGTAAATCCGGCGGAGATCCTGATGGCGGGACTGATCGCTACCACCTGCTCCACGATCGCAGGAGTCCTATTCTCTACGGTAGCGAGAAGGCATTATGACAGAAAAAGAAGAAGGTAAAAGGGGGAGGGAATAGCATGAGATTTATTATATACCTATCGGATTATATCATTCCGTTTGTTTTCTTTTATATCATTGGTCTTGGTCTGCTGATGAGGACCAATATTTATGATGAATTCATCAAGGGAGCGAAGGAGGGCTTTCAGGTAGTCCTTGATATTCTGCCTACCTTAATTGGTTTGATGGTGGCCATCGGAGTACTGCGAGCCTCCGGGGCTTTGAATATCCTTTCGGACCTGATCAAGCCGGTAACGGATCTGCTTCATTTCCCCTCGGAAGCGGTTCCGCTGGTACTGGTGAAGATGTTCTCTTCCTCTGCGGCCACGAGCCTGCTACTGGATATTTATAAGGAGCATGGTCCGGATTCCTATCTGGGACGGCTCGTATCGATTATTCTAAGCAGCACGGAGACCATCTTCTATACGATGGCGGTATATTTTATGGCGGCAGGGGTTAAGAAATCCCGTTATACCCTGGCAGGAGCTCTGACAGCCACCTTCGTGGGTGTTACAGCAAGCGTAATTATTACAAAGCTGGTATTTTAAACCTATGGTTGAGCCGCAACTAAATAGAAGGTTGTTTTACATCCTGCTACGGGCATGTTAACATATAGGTATCAAATACCGAAGGGACGGATACGATGGGGATAAAAGGCTTTGAGGAAAGACTTACGAATGCGCGTAAGGAAAAAGGATATACTCAGGAGGAGCTTGCAAGCAAGCTGGGGGTGACACCCCAAGCAGTCTCAAAATGGGAAAGGGGCATGGGTTATCCCGACCTGGAGACACTGTTATATCTTAGTGAATTACTAGAATGCTCTGTAGACTATCTTTTGCACAGGGAGATACGGAGCGTAGAACTTGCGGAGAATGGAGATGAAGAGCAGAGGAAGCGGATATTTTATAAGCTACTGGCAGAGCCCGTTGTAATCGAATTTGGTGAAGAGTTGCTAGCGCTTCTGGAGGAGGAAAGCCGTTCCGAATTTCAGAGCATTCGAAGTTTAAGGGAGAAGCTGGCGGAAAAATACGGAATACTTCTCCCCTTAATCAGAATTACGGATCATACGAAACTGGATCCTCTGGAATATAGGATCCTGGCCTATGATAAGGTGATCTGTTCTTCTAAGGTGCAGGATGGAGACTTTCGCTTCTGTATGATCTGCGACAGCCTAGAGACAGTCTGTCTTAATCATTACGACAGGATCCTGAACCGGCAGCTGCTACAGACGCTCATAGATCATTTAAGAGAGAAATATCCTGCCGTTATAGAAGGGGTCATACCTGAGAAAATATCCTTATCCCTTCTTCAGAAGGTGCTGCCGGGAGTGTTAAGAAAGCAAGGAAGTATTCGCAATCTTGTTAAAATAATTGAAATCCTGGAGGAGGAAGTGTTACATACCCGGGATGCAGAGGAATTGACAGAATTAATTATGAAACATTTATAATATATTACTCAGAAGCGGATCAATCGCTCTATCAAGGGAAAAGTTGTCTTATACTTCCACCATCAGTGTATGGAGAAAGCGTAGGACACTTTTTATGTTGCCGTTGTAATAGAAAGTAGTGATTAGGTCCGAAGGAATCCTTTAGAATCAGTTGAGAGTGAAACTCAAGTGAAACTTATTGCAATATTGCAGGATTGCATATAAATGTTGAAAGAGGTAAAATCTACTATATCAAGAAATGTAAATATAATAAGAAGGTGATACAATGAGTTTGTTAGGAGCATATATCGTACCCCATCCCCCCTTAATCGTACCTGAGGTGGGTAAAGGACAGGAATTACAGGTAAGTAATACGATAAACAGCTATCAAGAGGTTGCCAGACGTATCGCTGCCCTGAAGCCGGATACGCTGATTATCACTACACCCCATTCCATCATGTACTCGGATTACATCCACATCTCCCCGGGAAGCGGTGCAAAGGGAAGCTTCGCTAGGTTCGGAGCCAGAGAGGTTGCTTTTCAGGTAAGGTATGATGAAGAATTCGTTGAGTATCTGGAGCTGGCTGTTGACCGGAGGGGGATAGAGGCCGGTACCCTGGGAGAGAAGGAGCCGGCACTGGATCATGGGACCATGGTGCCGCTCTATTTTATCAACCAATATCTGAAGGAATATAAGGTGGTTAGGATCGGTCTATCCGGACTTCCGGTTACGGAGCATTATAAGCTGGGGCGATGTATTAAAGAGACGGCGGACAAGCTTCATAGGAGGGTTGTGTTTATTGCCAGCGGGGATCTCTCCCATAGACTGAAGGAGGAGGGACCCTATGGCTATGCACCGGAGGGACCTCAGTTTGATCAAGAGGTTACCGCTGCCATGGAAAGCGGTGATTTCCTACAGCTTCTGTCCTTCCAGCAAAGCTACTGTGAATCGGCAGCGGAGTGTGGATTAAGATCCTTTCTCATCATGGCAGGAGCCCTTAGCGGTAGAGCTGTGAAGCCCGAGCTATTATCCTATGAAGGGCCCTTTGGAGTAGGCTATGCCATCTGTGATCTTCGACCCGGAGAAGAGGACGAAAGCAGACATTTTGATCTGATCTATGAGGAAAAGCAGAAGGAAATAGCAAGGGAGAGACAGAAGCAGGAGGATGCCTATGTTAGCCTGGCCAGATATTCTCTGGAAACCTATGTGAAGACAGGCAAACGGGCAAAGCTGCCCGAAGGCCTACCCGGGGAGCTGTCGGGGAAGAGGGCCGGAGTCTTCGTATCCTTAAAAAAATACGGTGATCTCAGGGGCTGTATCGGCACCACCTCCCCGGTCACGGACAGTATTGCAAAGGAAATTGTCCGAAATGCTGTCAGTGCAGGAGTAGAGGATCCCAGATTTTCTCCGGTTAGTGAAGAGGAGCTGGAGGAGCTGGTCTATAGTGTGGATGTCCTGTCAGAGGCAGAGCCAATCCATGGAATGGAGGAGTTGGATGTGAAACGCTACGGAGTAATCGTATCCTCCGGACGAAAGCGAGGGCTGCTGCTACCCAACCTGGAGGGAATTGATACGGTGGAACAGCAGGTGTCCATTGCGAAGAAGAAGGCCGGCATCTATAATAATGAGCAGGTGAAGCTGGAACGATTTGAGGTGGTGAGGCATACATGAGGGTAACCTGTGAAATCTGCCCCCATCACTGTAAGCTGGAGGAGGGTGGATTAGGACTCTGCAAGGGAAGAATGAACCGAAAGGGGCAGGTGATCAGTGAAAATTACGGGAAGCTGACTGCGCTCGCGCTGGATCCGATCGAGAAGAAGCCTTTGTATCATTTCCACCCCGGCAGCAAAATTCTGTCCATCGGAAGCTATGGTTGCAATTTAAAATGCCCCTTCTGCCAGAACTGTGATATCTCCATGGCAGGGGGCAAAGAGATAGAGTATCAGAGGGTGACCTGTGAGGAGCTGGTTACAAAGGCTCTGATGTTAAAAAGCAGGGGGAATATAGGGATTGCCTATACCTATAATGAGCCCCTGATCGGATATGAGTTTGTCCGGGATTGTGCAAGTCGGATGAAGCAGGCAGGACTTAAGAATGTGGTTGTAAGCAACGGCTATATCAACAGGGAGCCGTTATTGGAGCTGCTTCCCTTAATAGATGCATTTAATATAGACCTAAAGGGCTTTACAGAGGCGTATTATCACAAGCTGCGGGGAGATCTGGCTACAGTAAAGCAGAGCATAGAGCTGGCAGCAGTGAGATGTCATGTAGAGGTCACGACACTGATTGTTCCGGGAGAGAATGACAGTGAAGAAGAGATGGAGGCCTTATCCGGCTGGCTGGCCTCAGTTCATCCCGAAATACCGCTCCATATCTCCCGCTTCTTCCCTCGGTTTCAGATGCTTGATAGAGAGTCGACTCCGGTGGAGCAGGTATATCGTCTTGCTGCAGTGGCGAGAAGGAATCTGAGGTATGTGTATGAGGGCAATGTATAATCAGCTGAAATCCTTGACGGCTATGATTATAATCTCTTAAGAGTGTGGCATACTAAACCTCGAGGTGAGATGTATGAACAAAGAAAAACGGGAAAAGCTTCAACAGAAAAAAGAGCAGGAAAAGTCCAACAGCGTAACGAATTCTGTGAAGCCTGAAAATCAAAATCAGGAACACAATGTCAGAAATGAAGGAATTCAACCGCCGAACAACAAGCACTAAGTCGGGGGATTAAAGCATTCGCCGACACCTTAAAATATGGTTTGGTAAAAGGTCTCGTAGATTCTCAGATCCCTCATGAGAGTGCCACAAAGTACTTCCCTTTGCGGCACTCTCATTCTGTAGAAGGTAACTTCCAGCAGGGAAGGTATAAAAGAGAAGAGGTTGGGTGTTGTCTGAGGGAAGCGTGTATTGTATAATAGGATAAATCCATAGAAAAAGAGGAAAACAAATGATTTTTGAAACACATGCCCATTATGAGGATGAAGCCTTTGACAAGGATCGGCAAGAGCTCCTTGCATCTCTGCCTAAGCAGGGTGTGGAGTATGTCGTAGATGTCAGTTCATCGGTAACTTCCATAGATAAGGTATTAGAGCTTTCGGAGCAATACCCCTATATCTACGGTGCAGTCGGAATTCATCCAGGGGATTCCATGCACTTAGATGAAGCGCTGCTCTCACAGATTAAGGAGAAGGCCAAGCATCGGAAGGTAGTAGCAATCGGAGAAATCGGACTGGATTATTACTGGGACACACCGGATCGTGAGACCCAGAAGAAATGGTTTGCCAGACAGCTGGAGCTGGCGAGGGAGCTTAAGCTGCCGCTAATTATCCATAGCCGGGATGCCGCCAACGATACCTTTCAGATCATGAAGGAGGCGAAGGCGGAGGAGCAGGGGGGAATCATCCACTGCTTCGGATATGGGGTGGAACAGGCACGACAGTACTTGAACAAGGGCTATTATCTTGGAATCGGTGGTGTCGTAACCTTTAATAACGGAAGGAAGCTGAAGGAGGTTGTGACCTATGCACCGATTGAGCAGCTGGTATTGGAGACGGATTGCCCTTATCTGGCGCCTGTCCCGCACAGGGGAGAGAGAAACCAATCCCCTTATCTGATGCATGTAGCGAGGGAGATAGCCAGATTGAAGAATCTGGAGACCTCCGAGGTGCTTCGGATTACGAACGAGAATGCAAAGAATTTATATTTTGCCGGGAGGTAGCAGATGGCTGATCTTGGAAACCCCAAGAATACAATTGAAGTATTGAATAAATATAAGCTGGTCTTTCAGAAGAAGTTCGGACAGAACTTCTTGATTGATAACCATGTTCTGGACAAGATTATCCGCGCTGCACAGATCACCGGAGAGGATCTGGTATTAGAGATTGGGCCCGGTATCGGAACCCTAACCCAGTACCTCTGCGAAAGTGCCAGGGAGGTCATTGCGGTGGAGATCGACCGGAAGCTGATCCCTGTTCTGAAGGATACGCTTTCCTCTTATCAAAATGTTACGGTGCTGAATGAGGACATCCTGAAGGTGGATCTGAAGACTCTGGTGAAGGAGAGGAACAATGGAAAGCCGATTAAGGTAGTTGCTAACCTGCCATATTATATCACAACACCGATCATTATGGAGCTGTTTGAGAAGCATGTACCCCTTTCCAGTATTACGGTCATGGTACAGAAGGAGGTTGCGGACCGAATGCAGGCTAAGCCGGGCTCTAAGGATTACGGAGCCCTGTCCCTGGCGGTGCAGTACTATTCTGAGCCTTATATTGCGGCGAATGTGCCGCCGAACTGCTTCATGCCCAGACCGAATGTCGGTTCCGCTGTCATTCATCTAAAGCTTCATGAGAAGCCTGTGTGCGAAGTGAAGAACGAGGAGCTATTATTTAAGCTGATTCGGGCGTCCTTTAACCAGAGAAGAAAAACCCTGGTAAACGGACTGAATAACTTCACGGGTCTCTCCTTTACAAAGGATGAGATTCTATCCGCTCTGAAGGCGGAGGGCTTGAATGAAACGATCCGTGGAGAAGCACTGACCCTGAGCCAGTTTGCAGGATTGGCGAATCGACTTTCAGAATCCGATTAATTTTTATGCATAATAGCCGCAGTTATATGTAGAGGAGACTGCGGCTTTATCATAGCCAAATACCTCATATTAATAAAATAATTGTTGCATAAATATAAGTTTTAGTGTATGATAATACTATAGAAGCAGAGCTAATCCAATTTATTAAAAAAAATGTGAAATATTGATAAGATAGTTCTTGCTTAATGATAAGCTTTCGATTATCATATTCAAAAGAACCTTGGCGGGATTCCTTCGAATATAATAAGCGGGCAGAAAAGAAAAAATTGCAAATTTTTTTTGCCCTTTTTTAGAAAGGAAGAAATAGGCCGGGAGCTATCATTTCAGCACTAACAATGGGGTTAGGTTCACGAAGTATCCTTGTGACAGTATGATTAGGAACCTCAACTCCGTAGGTATCAGCAAGAGAGATTAAACAATTAGGAGGTAACTATGAAGAAGAGAGAAGATATTCACAAGGTACTAATCATTGGTTCGGGTCCAATTGTGATCGGGCAGGCCTGCGAATTCGATTATTCAGGAACACAGGCTTGTAAAGCTTTAAGAAAGCTTGGATATGAAATCGTCCTTGTTAATTCGAACCCGGCTACCATTATGACGGATACTACTACGGCAGATGTAACCTATATGGAACCTCTTAATGTAGAAAGACTCACACAGATAATTGAAAAGGAAAGACCCGATGGCCTGCTTCCTAACCTGGGCGGACAATCAGGTCTAAATCTTTGCTCTGAGCTTCATAAGGCCGGTGTATTGGATCAATATAAGGTCAAGGTCATCGGTGTTCAGGTGGACGCAATTGAGCGTGGTGAGGACCGTGTCGAATTTAAGAAGGCTATGAACTCCCTGGGGATTGAGATGGCAAGGAGTGAGGTTGCTTATACCGTGGAGGAAGCCCTGGCGATTGCAGAGGAATTGGGCTATCCGGTTGTCATCCGTCCGGCTTATACAATGGGCGGAACCGGAGGCGGCCTTGTATATAATATGGAAGAATTAAAGGTTATCGTAGACAGAGGACTGCATGCCAGCCTGGTGGGTCAGGTACTTGTTGAGGAGTCCATCCTGGGCTGGGAGGAGCTGGAGCTTGAGGTAGTTCGCGACTCCACCGGTAAAATGATCACGGTGTGCTTTATTGAGAATATTGACCCTCTGGGTGTTCATACCGGTGACTCCTTTTGCTCTGCTCCGATGCTGACCATATCCAAGGAGGTCCAGGAGGAGCTTCAGAGACAGGCCTATAAAATCGTGGATGCCATTCAGGTGATTGGGGGAACGAACGTACAGTTTGCCCATGATCCTGTGAGTGGCCGCATTGTCGTTATTGAAATCAATCCCAGAACCTCCCGTTCCTCCGCCCTCGCATCAAAGGCAACCGGCTTTCCCATCGCCCTGGTGTCCTCGATGCTTGCAGCCGGACTAAACCTAAGTGACATTCCCTGCGGCAAGTATGGGACCCTGGATCAGTATGTACCGGACGGAGAGTATGTCGTCATCAAATTTGCCCGTTGGGCCTTTGAAAAATTTAAAGGAGCAGAGGATAAGCTCGGTACCCAGATGCGTGCTGTCGGCGAGGTAATGAGCATCGGAAAGACCTATAAGGAAGCCTTCCAGAAAGCAATTCGAAGCCTTGAGACCGGACGATACGGTCTCGGTAATGTGAAGAATTATGGCTCACTCACGAAGGAGGAGCTGTTAAATAGTCTTCACATCCCGACCAGTGAACGTCAATTCCTGATGTATGAGGCACTGAGAAAGGGCGCCACTGTTGAGGAGCTTTATGAATTAACGAAAATCAAGCATTACTTTATTGAACAGATGAAGGAGCTGGTGGAGGAGGAGGAAGCCCTAAAATCATATCAAGGAGCGGTTCCTCCCCTAGAGCTACTGAAAAAAGCAAAGCTGAACGGTTTCTCTGATAAATATCTAAGCCAGCTGCTGGCTGTTAAGGAGAACGAAATCCGTAATGCCAGGTATGAGGCCGGTATTAGGGAGGCATGGGAGGGAATCCATGTAAGCGGTACACAGGATGCGAAATATTACTACTCCACCTATCATCTGGAGAAGGATTCTTCCCCGAACTCCGATAAGCCTAAGGTAATGATCCTTGGGGGCGGCCCGAACCGGATCGGTCAGGGAATTGAATTCGATTATTGCTGCGTTCATGCTGCCTTTGCTTTAAAGGAGCAGGGCTTTGAGACGATTATCGTAAACTGCAATCCTGAAACGGTATCAACGGATTATGACACCTCGGATAAATTGTACTTTGAGCCCCTGACGCTGGAGGATGTATTAAGCATCTATGAGAAGGAGAAGCCCCTGGGTGTTATTGCCCAATTCGGAGGACAGACTCCGCTCAACCTGGCAGCAGAGCTTAAGGCAAACGGCGTCAATATCCTTGGAACCACCCCGGAGACCATCGATCTGGCAGAGGATAGGGACCGCTTCCGTGAAATTATGGATAAGCTGAATATCCCAATGCCGGAAGCAGGCATGGCAGTCAATGTGAAGGAAGCACTGGCAATTGCCAATAACATCGGTTATCCGGTCATGGTTCGTCCTTCCTACGTCCTTGGCGGACGCGGGATGGAAATTGTCCACGATGATGAAAGCATGGAGCTCTATATGAAGGCTGCTGTCGGGGTTACGCCCGACCGCCCGATTTTGATTGACCGTTTCCTCCATAATGCACTGGAGTGTGAAGCAGATGCCATCAGCGATGGAAAGGACGCCTTCGTACCTGCAGTCATGGAGCATATCGAGCTGGCTGGAATTCATTCCGGTGACTCTGCCTGTGTCCTTCCTTCCCTAAATATCTCGGAGGAGAATTTGGCAACCATCAAGGATTATACAATGAAGATCGCGAAGGAAATGAAGGTATGCGGTCTGATGAATATGCAGTATGCCATTGAGGATGGAAAGGTTTATGTACTGGAGGCAAATCCCAGGGCATCCCGTACCGTACCCTTGGTATCAAAGGTCTGCAACATTCAGATGGTAAAGCTGGCGACCCAGATTATTACCTCCAAGCTGACAGGCATTCCCTCCCCGGTTCCCTTCCTTAAGGAGAGTAAATTTACGCACTATGGAGTAAAGGAAGCGGTATTCCCCTTCAATATGTTCCCTGAGGTGGACCCGGTGCTCGGGCCAGAGATGCGCTCCACCGGTGAAGTATTGGGCTTGGCAGCTAGCTTCGGAGAAGCCTTCTTTAAGGCTCAGGAGGCAACGAAAACAAAGCTTCCCCTTTCCGGAACCGTACTGATCTCTGTCAATGACAGGGATAAGGCTGAAGTTGCAGAGGTTGCCAGGGGCTTTGCAGAATGCGGCTTTAGAATACTTGCTACCGGAGCCACCTATGAACTGATTGTAAAGAATGGTATCCCCGCAGAGAAGATCTTTAAGCTATATCAGGGAAGGCCAAATATTCTGGACGCAGTTACAAACGGCCAGATCGACATCATCGTGAATACACCAATTGATAAAAAAAGTGTGAATGACGACAGCTATATCAGAAAAGCTGCGATCAAGGCAAAGGTCTCTTATGTTACTACCATGGCGGCTGCCAAGGCTACCATAGCGGGTATCAGGGATATTAAGTTTCACAGCGCGGTTGGTGTAAAATCTCTGCAGGAATTCCATAAGGAGATTCAATAGCTCTTCCCTTGCACCGGAAGCGAAAGTTAACTAAGACTACGGAGATATTATTTAGTATACGAAACCTTGCGAAGGATCGGAACCCTTAATCGGGATCCGGTCCTTTTGCGTGCTGAAAGGCGAAGGGAAGCTTACATCAAGCCTTCCTTTATACGGGAGCAGTCCAAAGCAAGTTGGCTTTTTCTTCCGCCAGCCTTAGCATATTGACCGTCATAGCAGAATATATTGAATAGAATCATTGGTACAGGATTAGAAAAGTAAGGGAGTGATCGTTTGGCTGATTATAAGAGAATGGTATCGTATATGTATCAATACGATAATGGTGCTAAGAAAAAAAATGTGGGCTATGCCCGTGTGGAGGCGAAGAACGGGGAATGCAAGATTACTCTTCATATGCAGCTTCTGGGACTGCTGGACAGCATCTTCCCGATCTATATGATCCAGAGAAGGAAGGGAGATATGGAGCTGGTATACGTCGGTGAAGCCGTGCTCAAAAATCAGATCATAGACAGCAGGTTGTCAACGAAGGAAGCCAGTATCATGAATTCCGGTTATAGCTTGTCCGATATGGGTGGTATTTTGCTGTTTTTAAACAATAGCGTATTTTATGCTACAGAATGGGATGATAAGCCGGTCATCCTAAGTGAAGTTCTGGACGCTCTAAGGCCGAAAGGAAAGGAAAGCAGTAACAATCCTCTTCCCCCGCCGGGAGAGGAAGAGATAGATAGGGATTCGACAGAAAAACCTGATACACTGGAGGTATTGCAAACAGAGGATAAAAAGGATCCCTCCGTTCCGTTCTATAAGCTTCCGAGGGGCTGGAAGACAATTGAACTGCAGCATCCGGAGGACGAGAAGGAGCCGGTCAATCCCTGGGGAATTGTAGCAAGATGGCGCAGCTTAATGGGGGAACAAAGGGAGAATGCCTTCTCTGAGCCAGCGGAGCGACAGCCGGAGGAACAAAGGGAAGAACAGCTGCAGAACCGACCTGATGATGAGAAGCCGGAGCAGAGACCGCTTCTTAATGTAGAACCGAGGGGCGATTTAGATGGCGGTCAGGAAGCTTTGGCGAAACCCGAAACTCCCCTGGCAGCAAAAATATTTGAAAGCTACCCCAGAATATATCCGTTTGAGGACAATGAAATTACTATGTGCGTTAAGATTGAACCCAAGGATATCGGATATCTGCCTGCTGAAGCATGGGTTCTCAGTAATAACAGCTTTTTGCTGCACGGCTATTATTGCTATAATCATTTGATTTTAGCGAAGATTAAGGAACGCAGTGGCTTCCGCTATATCCTTGGAGTGCCGGGCATCTATCATAATAGAGAACGTTTTATGGCGAGAATGTTTGGTTTTGATTGCTTCAAATCCGTTCGGAGGAGAGAGCTGAGGCAAGGAGACTTCGGTTATTGGTATGTACCGGTATCCCTTTGATCAGAGAAAGACTCTTGAGGATTGATTAGGGAATACCTGATATGATCTGACCAGCTACCATTAATATTGGCATAGGAATAGGAAATGCCTTCATAGGTAAAGTGAAGGCGCTCGATTAGTTGGATGGAGGGAAGGTTACCCGGCATGATGAAGGCTTCCACCCGATGGATCGGAAGCTCGTGAAAAAGGAGCGCGAGACCCGCTTGAATGCTTTCATAGGCGTAACCCTTATGGTGATGTCTTCTGCTGAACTTATAGCCCAGGCTACAGCTTTGATAGGGCCCCTTAAGGAAGTTCTGAAAGCAGAAGGATCCAATGATTTCATCCGGATGATCCTTTAAAAAAACCCAATATCTTAACAGCTTTCCTTCCAGCATCTGATGATATTCTGCAGAAAGGGAAGCTTTTTGGTATGGGAGTGTGTAGAAGTGGTTCGCCCGTTTGGGCTCCCAGGGTTCGAACAGCTCCTTGTTTTCCTCATAGAAATCCAGCACCAGACCGGCTGCGTCTCTATTCAGCTGCCGGATAAGCAGCCGGGGAGTGTCAAAGGTCACGGGCATAAAGGTCCTCCCTTCAGCTAATCAATGCCCCTGATGGAGACATTGTCCAGATAGGTACTCAGGATGAACTGAAAGCGAAGCAGAGCATCCTTACCCGGGGCGCTTAAGCCGGGGGATAGGATATCACCGGAATCCTGAAAGGACTGAAGAAAATATGCCTTTGCCCCGTTCAGCCACCTGCCTATGGAATGCATATCCTCCTCCGAATGTAATTCCCGGACAACAGTGGTCCTGAATTCATAATCCAAGGAACCATTGATCAGCATATCAGCGGTTTCCTGAATAGGTCCAAGATCCAGCTCAGGAGCACCTGCAGTGACAGGGTAATGCTCCGGGGAATTTTTGATATCCATAGCAACATAATCAATCAGCTGTGAGGAGATCAGATTATTTACCATAGAAGGATTCAAGCCGTTGGTATCCAGCTTGATTTTATAACCGAGAGCTTTGATCTTATGTAAGAATACAGGGAGCTCAGGATAAAGGGTAGGCTCTCCTCCTGTTATGCATACGGCCTCCAGAATATGGACCCTTTTCTTCAGATAGGCAAGGACCTCCTCCTCCGGATGAAGCGGTTGAGAGCCCGGTCTGAGTACCAGGGAAGCGTTCTGACAGAAGGGACATCTTAGATTACAACCACCTAAAAAAATAGTAGCGGCCAGATGCTTGGGGTAGTCAAGCAGGGTGGATTTATTGAAGCCGTGGATCTGCATATTGTCACCTCATTAGGGTTATGTTACAATCTATAAAAGCAGATCCAAGCAACTCCCGGTACTGGAGGTATGTAATTACGGACATAGTCAGGGGAGAGGTGTCTGCTTATCATATAATCTATGTTAATCATAGCAGATTTAAAGTTTGTAGTCCAGATGAAAAGGAATATGGTTATGAATACGGATGAACGATATATGAAGGAAGCATTGAAGCAGGCAAAAAGGGCTTACCGTCTGGGCGAGGTTCCGATAGGCTGTGTGATTGTTTGTCAGGATAAAATCATCGGCAAAGGGTACAATAGACGTAACACGAAGAAAACAACTCTGGCCCACGCAGAGCTTACAGCCATTGAGAAAGCCAGTAAGGCGATGGGGGATTGGAGGCTGGAGGACTGCACGATGTACATTACGCTGGAGCCCTGTCAGATGTGTTCGGGTGCAATTGTACAGGCCAGGATCAAAAGAGTGGTTGTAGGGACGATGAATCCGAAGGCAGGCTGTGCCGGATCCATTCTAAACCTACTTCAAAGACCGGAATTTAATCACCAGGTGGAATTAACAACAGGAATTATGGAGGAAGTGTGCCAGGGAATATTGCAGAAATTTTTTAAGGAATTGCGCATCCGTAATAAACAGGAACGGCGGATGGAATCCTTGGAAGCAGGGGAAGGGCATCGACTGGAAGCAGAGGGAGAGCAGGACTTGACAGCTGAAAAAGGACATGAGCTGGCAGCAGAGGAAAAGCTTGAGGGTTGACATCCCGACAGGAATAACGTATACTAGGCATACAGCTTTCTGCTTAGGTCTAATAGCCCTAGGGTGATGGAGGTTGCTCAACGGCAAGTATATCCTTCGTTTGCTATGTTTATTAATTAGTCATAAAGTTTCCGTGCAGCCGGGGAGATAGCGGTGCCCTGTACCTGCAATCCGCTACAGCAGGGGTGATGTTCTGCCCCGGATGACTTACTGTAGGGCCGCCCTTTATAAGTGATGTTGACGTCTGGGTCTTGCGCAACAGGAATTCGTGAACCGTGTCAGGTCAGGAATGGAGCAGCACTAAGCGAAATCTCCTGTGTGCCGTAAGGAAGCCTGGGCCGAGTTAACTGTAAAGGTAACGCTTATGGTAAGCTTTCAAAGCAGAACGCACGGAATTATCATAAACCAATCAGGAAATGCTTTAGGCATTTCCTTTTTTTCGTCAAAGCAGGGAGGTCGGCAACCTTGTTCGAAGCTAACGACAACCTGCTCCCTTGGGGAAGCCGGACTGAACCATTTGGACTAGTGAAAAAATCCACAAATCTGACAAAATCTCCTTTTTGTTTTATGGAAAATGATATATAATAGAAGTACATTTGAGCAAAAGAAAGTCCAAGTAAGATACCATAATGAATTGGAGCTGTATCAATGAAATGGAAGATTAATCTTAACGCAGTGAATCAATTCACGAAAGGCACAGATATTTATACAGAGGGAGATGCTGTACAGAGCATAGCCCTCATTATTAAGGGACGGATCCTGATTCATAACGATGGAGCAAAGCTAATCGTTAACCCCGGAGTTTTTCTTGGAGTGGGGGATCTTTTTACCGGAGTCTGCCAAAGCACCTATACTGCATTGGATGATTCCATCCTATATATCTTTTCTATTGGCAGGATAGAGGAGCTGGATTCCATCTTATCCATCAATAAGGATTACCACGGACTGATGGTTGCCTCCCATAACCGCATGATCCTGGAACTGGACAAAATATATCAAGGAATGATGAAGAACGGACTTATGCTATATCAATTCCTGAAGGATCAATACATAAGCTATCTGGATACGGCAAAACGGCTTGGATATACGGCAACTACGAATCAGCAGATGAACAGCCTTACCATGCTGGACAGTGACCTGGAGCTGGAACAGGATAGAATTAATTATTATAAGGAATGTGCCGCCCTCCCGATTGATGTAGTCAAGGCCTTCTACTCCTATGGGAACGCCATAACCCTCTATCAGGTAGAGGACCAGGTGGAGATAGTGAATCATCAGATTAGTGTTTTAAAGAATTTGTGCAATAAACTGACGGATATGACAGCATGCCTGATTGATGAAAGTGACAGCTGTCTCTTCCAGCTGGTGGCTGCGCTGGCCATTGAGATGGAGAATGCGGACGGCTACAGTAGTTCCGTGATGGATGTCATGGATTTGATTATAGAAATGATTAACCAGATTGAAACCTTCTATGAAGAGATGCTGGGGAAAAAGATTGTTGTTAACCGTAAAAGAATGGAGGAGGCATATCATCTTCTACTTACCGGTACCAGAGGGAAGGATATGAGCACGAAGACCTGCCTCAAATATTCGGCAGAGGAATCTGAGCAGGCAATCAGAGAACTCAAGAATTCCTACGAGAAGCTTTTAATCTATTCGGGAATAAGTGCGGACAAGGCTGTTGAGATGGCAGCAGTGATGGAAAACTATGTCAACCTGAAGGACAGAATGTCCGGGGATGACAGTGCCAGAGCCCTACGAAGGCAGGTAACGGAGCATTTTTATCTTCTATATAAGGAAATCTTTTTAAAGGCCTATCGGGATAATTCTGCACCGAGACTGGTTGATCTGTTCCTTCGTTATGGTTATGCAGATGAGAGACTGTTAAATCAGGACCAGCTATTATCCCTGTATTTCTTGGAGGAAGAGAAGTCCTCTGATACAGAAATCCATGTTTATAACATTAAGGACTGGCTTACCTTGATCTATGAGGGGAAGAAGCAGCCGTCCAAGAACGAGTTTGATTTGGATTATCAGGAGATGCTGGCATCCTTAAAACGGCAGGGAAAATTCAGCGATAAGGAGCTACAGGAGTGGTCAGTAAATCCTGAACGGAAGCTGGATTATGAGATTCAGAACATGTTCCGGTACAATAACAAGCTCACAAACGGGCAGATCAGCTCCTTTGTTCCGGTGCTCCAAAAGGATATCCTGGTGAATTCCTTTGATAAGTCCTATCTCCCGCCCTCAAAAATCATAGAAACGATGAGGGAACTGATCCGGATTGATTATTCGATCTTTGACCGGGAGGTTCTCTATGTGGACAAGGATAAAAACACGACCAAGGAACATATTATAAAGAGAGTATATCCGGACATCATTATGATGCCCACAGTTGGTGTGAACGGCATCATGTGGCAAGAAATCACAGGGAAGAGAAGAGATAGCTCAGGGCGGTTCATACTACCGTTTTTCTGTGAAGCAAATCTGTTAGCGGTTATGACGAAGCTTTTCGGTAGATTCCGATGGGAGATGTGTAGGAGTATAGAGGGTATGTCTTGGAATGATATCAAACATAAATCCCTTACTTCTGAGTATTCGGATTATCTTCAGTTCTACCGTAAGAACAGGGAGCTTTCCGAGGAGAGGAAGGAGAAGCTGAAGCTCCAGATCCAGAGAGGCCGAAATAGCCGGGAGATTTTTGTGATTGACTATGAAATATGGGTGAATTATGAATCCACAGGAGCGATTAAGCTGAATAAGCCGGTGAGGGAAATGCTGGCCACCTATTGCCCCTTCGGCAAAGAAATCCGGGAACAGCTATTGCTACAGCCCTTGTTTGAAGAGGCCTATTCCAGATTCAACAGAGAAAAGCTGAAGAAGCTTCGCGAGGTGGAAGGAAGATATCGTCAGCTTCAGAAGGATCAGGTTGAGATTACGGAGGAATTGGCAAATACATTGACCTACTTCAGAGATTTATAAAGGGAAAGAAGCTGAGAGACAGATCGTTGATTTTGTGCCCTGCAAAATCCGAAGATGTCTCTCTGCCTGCATACAATGATATGCCGGTTGCTCCTTACGGAAGGAGCACCGCTCACTTAATCACAGGACAAGCCCTTGCGCAGATCAGTCCGGAGAGGACATGCTTGACAGTTTTTACTCTTGTATTCACAGGGTACAGATGTTAGTATAGAACTAGAAAAGGACCGCAAAATCCTATGGGAGTGTGGCAATGCTCGAATTAATTAATGTGAAAAAATATTATAAAGAGAATAAAGCAGTGGATGGAATCTCCTTTCAGGTAAAGGAAGGGGAGGTATTAGGACTCATCGGAGCCAACGGTGCCGGAAAATCCACGACCATATCCATGATCACCACGCTGAATAAACCGGATAGCGGTAATATTTACTACAATGGGCAGGATATTGTAAAATATCCCTGGTTCATGAGAAGCTCGCTGGGCTATGTTCCTCAGGAGATTGCACTCTATCCTTCTTTAAGTGGCAAGGATAATTTAAAATTCTGGGGAAGGGCAAATCATGTTAGAGGTAAACGTCTGAGAAACCGGGTAAATGAGGTGGCCGATACCATACAAATCACAGGAAAGGTTCTGAGAAGAAGGGTTAGCAGCTATTCCGGTGGAATGAAGCGACGACTGAATATTGGAGCGGCCCTGCTCCATGAGCCAAAACTGATTATTATGGATGAACCAACCGTAGGACTGGATGTGGAATCCAGAAATCAGATTCTGGAAGCGGTACTGCGACTGAAAAGTCAGGGAGTCAGTATCATCTATGCTGGTCATTATATGGAGGAGATGGAAAAAATCTGTGATAAGATCTGTATGATTGATCGGGGCAGATGTATTCTTTTTGGTGATATGAAGGAACTTCTGGGGACGAACAAAAGTCTGGAACAGCTCTATCTCGAGGTCACGGGTAACCGGAATTAAGTAGAGCGGGGTTACGATACAGAGGAGGTAATGCCATGGGAAGCTATGAGATTATCGTTAAGACAGAAGAGATCAAAAGAAAGGTTCGAGAGGAAGATTATGCTTCCGCTCTTAGAATTCTGGATACGATAGACAATAAGAAGATTAAGAATCCCTCCACGCTTGGCCTGATGGCAGAGGTATATACTCAGAACGAACGATATGAAGAAGCACTTCAGCTGCTGCTGCGAATATACAATAAATCAAAGACAAGAAAAGTACTGAATGAATTAATTTGGATGTCCATTCAATTATGTAATATAGAGGAGGCAGAAAGCTTTCTGAGGGAATACGAGAAGCAGGCTCCGAGGGATTATAAGAACTATATCTACCGTTATCAAATCGATAAGCTGAAGGGAGAAGCCTTTGCGGTATTGATTCAGACGCTGGAGAAGCTCAAGGAGACAGAGTACATAGAGCAATGGGCTTATGAACTGGCGAAGCTGTATTATAAGGCGGGAATGGAAGAGGAGTGTATCAGAGAATGCTCTGATATTATTCTATGGTTTGGAGAAGGAAGCTATGTAGAGAAGGCTAGGGTTTTAAAGGCATATTATTCGGGCGAAGCCGATAAGGATAAGATTATTGAAGAGCTGAAGAAGAGGGCAAGACAGGAGTATCAAAGGCCGGAGGAGGAGAATTCACATGGATCTGTGGAGAGAGCAGCCTCCCTGGAATCCGAACAGAAGAAAGAAATCCAGCTTACATTACCGGAAGACGAGGCAGATGATTTTACAAACCTGATGAAGAGAGGTGTGGAGGAAATTCTATCCGAGGATTCTACGGAGAAGGCGCCCCAATCCGAAAGCAGGGATGAAGTGTATCAGATAGAATATCCATATACCGGAGAGAGGCTGGAAAACAGTGATACCGAAGCGGATGATACGGCAACCGGTGATCTCGGCAAAGAGGATATGGAAGACGATCCTATCGAAAACGGTGATATCAATAGCGGAAATAACGAAGACATACCTATCAAAACCGGAAGTACCGTGGACGATAATAAGGAAAATGTTGGGTTCGATTACGAGCGCTACGGATTACAGGAGCTGTCAGCGATCGCATTAACAGAGCGAGAGCTGGTGGAACAGGAAGTGGAGGATGAGCTATATCGCCTGCTGGAAGAGGAGGATGATGAGGATAGTGCCAGATTAAACGGGATTCACGAGGAAACCGGAATCGATGTGTACGAGATCTTTGGAAACTTTCTTCATGTGAAATCAGTCAGAAAGCAACTGGTGAAAAGCCTGGATATGATCCTGGACAAGCAAACAAAGAGTGTACAGATGATTATCACCGGAACCCCGGGCTCCGGCAAGACAGCGCTGGCGAAGTCCATAGCCATATTTCTATATCGAACAGGTATTTTGAGGACCTCAAAGATTGCGAAGGTTTCAGCTGAGATCCTGAATGGGGCGGATATCACGGCTAAGAAGGATGCCTTAAGAGACTGCTGCCTGGTGGTTGAGCAGGCCAGCGAGCTGAAGCGTCCGGCGATAGAAAAGCTTTTGGAGCTGATCCGGTTACTTCCCGGTGAAATAGGAGTGATTTTTGAAGAAAATAAAAAGAATATGAATAAGCTATTCCGTGAATGCCCAAAATTGATGGATATGTTCAAGAACAGGATCCATCTTCCTCAGTATAATGAGGAGGAACTACTGGGGTTTGCTTATTCATACCTTAGAAGAAAAGAGTATCAGCTTCAAAAGGGTGCGCAGACTGTACTTAAAAATGCTGTAAGACAAATAATTAAGAAGGAAGCCCCGGAGCAACAGCTGGAAACCATTCAAAGGCTGTTACAGGGGGCTATGGATTCGGCAGATCTCAGGATGGGAAAACGGCTTTCCCTATTGGCATCACAGGGAAGAATAGGCGAGCTTGGAGTATCAACCCTGTTACCAGAGGATTTTAATAATCCGAGGTGAGTATCGGAGCTTATACCTTAAACTGGATGGTAATCTCAGTCGGAAGCTTCTGCCCCTTTTTAGACATCACCTGATCCGTTACATGCAGCAGATAAGATTCGTTCTTGGTATAGGGCTCTAAGGGCTCTATCTCAATATAGTTATTCACAGAATCATAACGGATGTTGGTTTTTAAGGGAATCTGGTTCATAGAGGTAACATAAAGGTTTTTATTGTTAACGGTGGACGGATTGAGCGGTGCCGTAAACTTAATACGCCATACAAAACTTCCGGTTTTAAACTTCAGACTCTGCTTCACGCGTCCTTGTGTCGCACCGGAAACATTTTCAATGGTAATGTACTTTGACGCCATAGAATCATCTCCAATTCAAAAAAAGGGTTAATAAGGATATAACGATCCAGCTATGTACAATTTTTTCGTACATTGTACACTTTTTTCGTACATTGTACACTTTATTCGTACATTGTACACGTAATTCGTACGTAATATAGGGTACTTAATACATATTACATCATTCCTCGTACAGAATATATCGTACATCATTCGCCGTACATAATATATCGTACATTTATTATAACATATTTAGTTGAAACATCAAACATTTCAAGGTTAAGCCGGATAAGCCAGACTAGACCATAGGTTTCTGTGCTTTCTATGGGAAACCTAAGAGAAATTCCCTTGCTATTAATATTAGTAATTTGTATATAAATTTAAAGACTACAAAAAATAATATTATAATAGAGATGAAGGGAAATAGAATACTTGCTAGCAAATGCAGAATCTGCTCAAATTAAGAAATTATGTTTTTTTAAAAAACAATTTACAAAAAACCACATTGTGGTATAATCAGATTAGTGGATAAAATTTTAACAAATTCTCTACTCATTTTATATGCAATTTTTACAAAACATTATACGATAAAACTATGAGGTGTGCAATGGAGCAATATATAATCAAAGGTGGTAAACCGCTGGTAGGAGAGGTAGTAATCAGCGGCTATAAAAATGCGGCGCTTGGAATCATCGCAGCAGCAATTATGACGGATGAGACAGTAAGGATTGAGAATGTGCCGGATGTGACAGACATAGATGTATTGCTGCAGGCGATAGAAGATATAGGTGGTAAGGTTGACAGGATTAATAAACATACAGTAAAAATTAATGCTTCTAAAATAAATTCTGTTGTTGTGGATTCTGATTATGTGAGAAAAATTCGTGGCTCCTATTATCTTGTTGGAGCGTTGCTTGGCAAATATAAAAAAGCGCAGGTGGCTTTGCCGGGAGGCTGCAATATTGGCAGCAGACCTATTGATCGGCATATTAAGGGTTTTGAGGCATTAGGCTCAGAGGTAAAGATAGAGCATGGTCTGATTTGTGCGAAAGCCAATCAGCTGCTTGGTGCCCACATTTACTTTGATGATACCAGTGTGGGTGCGACCATCAATGTGATGATGGCTGCCTGTATGGCAGAGGGTCAGACAACCCTTGAAAATGCAGCGAAGGAACCCCATGTGGTTGACGTTGCTAACTTTTTAAATAGTATGGGTGCAAATATCAAGGGAGCAGGTACGGATGTGATTCGTATCAAAGGTGTGGAGAAGCTTCATGGCAGCGAATACTCCATTATACCGGATCAGATTGAAGCAGGTACCTTTATGTTTGCGGCAGCAGCTTCAAAAGGTGATATCTTAATCAAAAACGTAATCCCGAAGCATCTGGAGGCATTTACTGCCAAGCTATTGGAAATCGGAGTACAGGTAGAAGAGTTTGATGATGCGATCAGAGTAAAGGCAAGCGGCAGGCTGTCTAGTACTCATATGAAGACACTGGCTTATCCCGGATTCCTAACGGATATGCAGCCACAGATGACAACTCTGCTGGCGGTATCCACAGGGACCAGTATTGTAACTGAGAGTATATTTGAGAATCGTTTTAAATATGTAGATGAGCTGACCAAGATGGGAGCAACGATTAAGGTGGTTGAGAGCAATACCGCAATTATTACCGGAGTGGACCGTCTGACCGGTGCCATCGTCAGTGCTCCAGATCTCCGTGGCGGTGCAGCCCTTGTTATGGCAGGCTTGATGGCCGAGGGCTTTACAATTGTAGAGAATGTGGAATATATTGAGCGTGGCTATGAAAATTTTGAATCGAAGATGCAGAAGCTGGGAGCTGAGCTGGCAAAAATAGATTCTAATGATACGAAAGCCATTCGTAAGTTTAAATTAAAGGTCAGCTAAGGAAGAAATGTAAAAAATGAACCCCGATGTTCACAGGAGCATCGGGGATTTTATATGTGGCTAACTTCATTATAATAAGGCCTCAATCGACAAATCACGGGAGCGGGAAAGATCAATGTATTGATCACCAACCTTAACAACAGGACGGGAAAGATCCATTTTATTAATCATAATAATCTCCCCCTGCTGTTGATTGCTCAGCCGTACATTATTATGAATGTAGGTTTGAACGATACCCTCCAGGAAGGTCATAATATATTTTGGATCGTATTTTGTTAATCCTTCCGTTTCGAAAATATTTACCACCTCAAAGGGACAGAGGGGTCCGCGATAAACCCTGGCACAGGTCATGGCATCATACACATCAGCTATGGAAACCAGCTTGGCAAACTGATCGATCTGGTTTCCGGCAAACCCATAGGGATAGCCACTTCCGTCGCATCTCTCGTGGTGCAGCAGGGCAGACAGCATAATTCGGCGATCAATATTTTTATCTTTTAAAATATGATAGCCCCGTAGGGTATGGGTTTTAATCGTTGAGAACTCCTCATCCGTAAGCCTTGCAGGCTTTGTTATAATATTGGAGGGAATTAACAGCTTCCCTATATCATGAAGAAGTCCGCAGAGTGTGATTACCTCCAAATCCTCTGTAGAAAAATGCAGCCATTTACCAATGATATTGCAGATTAAGGATACATTCAGGCTGTGGAGATAGGTAGTATCATCATAATGCCGGATACAATGAAGCATATTAAATAATTCAATATTAGAACCGCATTGCTGTAATATCTTACTTACATCCGACAATAAATGATCCACGTCAAGCTCTGACTGTTGGATTATCACCTGATCGAGTGTGCTTTTATATGCGTTCATCGTATTCTGATAGGCCTTATGAAATCTCTGAAATGCATCACTTTTACGGATCTCACCGTAAAAGGTGGTCTCAATATACTCAGCTTCTCTGGATTCGGAAGCGGATAAAATAAGGATATCAGCAATAGAATAAAATTTTAAGCGAGTAATAATTTTATCAGTTAAGACGGTATCCTTCGCAATCACCAGATGGTGATCCTTCGTATAGATATCATCTGCTGCAACCATTCCGGGAATTGCCTGCGCAGTAAGAATTTTAACTACTCTCATATGAAGTCAGCCCAGTCTCTATCTGGACTCTCCTTTCGTGATAAACATATAAGAACTAATTATGCAGGACTGGGAAGTAATAACAGTATAAGAAAAATATAGGTAAATGTCAATCTTTATGTAGAAAATTGGTGTAATTTGATACACAATAAATTTATTTTTCTTATCCCTTGACGAACATAGAATTTCGTTATATTATCTTAATACTAGTTCATTCCATAATTTCTCTTATTCAGAGTGACGGAGAGTAAAGGCTCTATGAAGTCACGGCAACCCCGGTTACGGAAGGTGCCAACCTGAGCGAGCAATCGATCAATAAGAGGATTTGATTACCTTAAATGTCAAGTCCGTCTATTACGGACTTTTTTTGTACGGAGGAAAATTATGCAGAAAAGATTATTTACTTCAGAATCAGTAACAGAAGGGCATCCGGATAAAATCTGTGATCAGATATCCGATGGTGTTCTCGATGCGTTACTGGAGCAGGACCCGATGAGCAGAGTGGCATGTGAGTCAGCAATAACCACCGGCCTGGTCCTGGTAATGGGGGAGATTACGACGGAAGGATATGTTGACATCCAGAAGATCGTAAGGGATACCATTCGTAATATCGGCTACGACAAATCAGAATATGGCTTTGATGCCAATACCTGTGGAGTGATTGTATCACTGAATGAGCAATCCAGAGATATTGCACTGGGTGTGGATCAATCTCTTGAGGTGAAGGAGCGTATTGCCGAGGATGAAGCAATGGCTGCTATCGGAGCCGGGGACCAGGGTATGATGTTCGGGTATGCCACGGATGAGACCGAGGAGATGATGCCCTATCCAATCTCCCTTGCGCACAGATTGACCAAGCAGCTGACCATGGTCAGAAAAAATGGGATTCTAAACTATCTCAGACCCGACGGAAAATCACAGGTGACAGTGGAATATGATGAGAATGGTAAGCCGGTGCATTTGAATGCTGTCGTTCTGTCCACTCAGCATAACGAGGAGGTAACGATAGAACAGCTGCGAAGGGACATTAAGCAACATGTCCTGGATGAGGTACTTCCGAAGGAGCTGGTGGATGAGAAAACCAAATTCTTCATTAATCCCACCGGCCGCTTTGTAATCGGAGGACCGAACGGAGATAGCGGACTAACCGGACGCAAGATCATCGTAGATACCTATGGCGGATATGCAAGACACGGCGGTGGGGCCTTCTCCGGTAAGGATCCTACGAAGGTGGATCGGTCCGCTTCCTATGCGGCCCGTTATGTGGCAAAGAATATTGTGGCAGCAGGATTGGCAAAGCGTTGTGAAATCCAGCTATCCTATGCGATTGGTGTAGCAGAACCCACCTCGGTTATGGTGGACACCTTCCAGACGGGTAAGCTAAGCGATCAGGAGCTGGTAACAATCATCCGTAAGCATTTTGACCTCAGACCGGCAGGGATTATTAAGATGCTGGAGCTAAGGCAGCCCATCTACAAGCAGACTGCAGCATACGGTCACTTTGGAAGGAACGACCTGGATCTTCCCTGGGAGAGAGTGGATAAAGCAGACATATTAAAAGACTATTTATAATGAAAGGAAGAACCGGAGGGTGAGCTGACGCTGTCAGTAAGCTTTCCGGTTCTTTTTTATGGATTAGGATGGATCCCCAAGCCTTACCGGCCTTCATAGACTTCCTGACAAGAGAAGCAGTCCTTACCTTTTACGAAGGAGGATGCCTGCATTCTCCGGTTTATAAATTATTAAGAAAAAACATGGTTCCTTAATGTGCAAAGAAGTAGGAGGTATGGTATACTAAGCGATAGAAAGAAAATTCTAATAATAAGAAAATATAGAAAGTATTTTATGTGGCAAGCCAAACTGGCGAAAGATAAAGGATATTTGCAAATAAACTGTATATAAAATTACGAATGGAGTATTAGCACGAAAAATAAGGCCCTAAGGATGATGAGGTTACCGGTATGAAGCTGAAGCATAAGTTAATTATTGCATTTGTCATTATGATTATTCTGCCCATCTGTCTGATCTCAGCTACGGCCAGTACAATTATACATTTTCAGATGGATTCCATACAGCAGGTGTATGATATCAATACGAAAACGGTACAGGTGATCAAGAACCCGATTAATATCCTAAACAGGCTGACCAGGGGCATCTATAACGAGATTAAGCTGAATGCAATGAAATCTCCCTGGAAGCTTGAAAACATGGAATACTATCAGTCAATTGATCAGGAGCTGAAGAAGAAATATTCCTTCCTGGCAGTCAGGCGGGAGGAGGAATTTATCTATGTCGGAAATGAGCAGGAGCTGGCCTTGATATCCCATATCCTGCCAGGCTATGGTGCCGGTAGTACGGAGGTTGACGGAGGGACTTATCTGGGCGGTAAATACCCGTTTCTGGTTAAGTTTCAGGACTTTGAATTTACAAACGGAGACAAGGGAACCATCTTTGTTGTTACCAATCTAAATATTCTTGTACCGCAGATCAAAAATGTTGCAATCCAGTCCGGAATAGCGTTCCTGATTATCATCATACTGACTGCTTCCACTTTGATTTTATGGATCTATCGCAGCATGCTGAAGCCCATTAATATTCTGAGATTTGCCACGAGGCAGATGAAGGAGGGTGATCTGAATTACAATGTAAAGTCAGATACGGGAGATGAAATCGGTCAGCTATGTGATGATTTTGAGGAAATGCGTATCCGACTGAAGAAGCTGATCGAGGACAGAGTAAAGTATGAAGAGGATATTAAAGAGCTCATCAGCAATATTTCCCACGATCTAAAGACACCGCTGACCGCTATTAAGGGATATGCAGAAGGCCTGATGGATGGTGTGGCGGATAACCGGGGCAAGCAGGAGCAGTATTTGAGGACGATCTATACCAAGGCAAATGATATGTCCGTCCTGGTGGATGAACTGGCCTATTATGCGAAGATAGATTCCAATACGATCCCTTATAGCTTCAAGGATATTAATCTTCACGATTTCTTTGAGGATTGCATGGAGGAGCTGGGATTTGACCTGGAGATGAAAAACATCAGGATTACCTATGAGAACGCTGTAGATACGAAAACCAGGGTGGTAGCAGATGTTGAGCAGCTAAAGCGGGTTATCAACAATATCATCAATAACTCGGTAAAGTATCTGAATAAGGAGGCCGGAAGGATCAGCATCCGGATTCATGATCTTGGGGAGTATATCAGCGTAGAGATTGAGGATAACGGCTGCGGCATTCCAAAAGAAGATCTGCCCTATATCTTTGACCGTTTTTATCGGGGGGATGCGTCCAGAAACTCGGGAAAGGGCGGAAGCGGCTTAGGTCTTGCAATCGCTAAGAAGGTGATTGAGGATCATGCGGGATCAATATCAGCAAGCAGTGTTTTTGGGGAAGGAACAACCATCCGCTTTAGCCTGAAAAAAAGTGAGCATAAGGACTGGAGGAAGGGATATGAGCAAGATATTAATCATTGAGGATGAGATTACAATCGCTGAACTGGAGAAGGATTACCTTGAATTAAGCGGGTTTGAAGTTGAGGTAGAAACAAGCGGCGATATTGGCTTAAAGAGGGCATTGTCAGAAGAATTCAAATTGATTATTCTTGATCTTATGCTGCCAAATATGGATGGCTTTGAGATCTGTAAGCAAATTCGTAAGGAGAAGAATATCCCCATTCTTATGGTGTCTGCGAAAAAAGATGATATCGATAAAATCCGTGGCTTGGGCATGGGTGCGGATGATTATATTACCAAGCCCTTTAGCCCCAGTGAGATGGTAGCCAGGGTGAAGGCCCACCTGAACCGTTATGACCGCCTGGTAGGAAACGGTATGAGGGAAAATGATACCATTGAAATTCGGGGGCTGAAGATTGATCGGACTGCCCGGAGAGTATTTCTGGATGGGGAGGAGCGAATCTTTACGACGAAGGAATTCGACCTCTTAACCTTTTTGGCAAATAATCCGAACAGAGTATATACGAAGGAGGAGCTGTTCCGCGAAATTTGGGATATGGAGTCCGTTGGAGATATTGCAACCGTTACTGTTCATATCAAGAAGATCAGGGAGAAGATAGAGCTAAATACGTCGAAGCCTCAATATATTGAGACCATCTGGGGAGTCGGCTATCGCTTTAAGGTATGAGAGAGGAGCCTATGCACATATGCGAAAGATTAATTTCTATAAGGCAGTAGAGGATCAGTTGTTAAAATTTGCTGTGATTGCAGCAAAATGCCACTTTTACTGGATAAGGTAAGAGAGGCCATAGGGCCATAATTTTTCTTCTTGACAAATATTTAACACAGTGTTACGATGAGCTCAGCCAATCTGGAAGGTTCGCCTGACAGAAAGGCATAGGAATATGAATACCTGAATCCTGAAGCCAAAGGGTACGTCCCGAAGGAAAAGGAAGCAGCACATCATAGCGTGAATATCCCTATGCCTTTTGGCATAGGTTTTTTTATGTCAAGGGTTCGAAATTCATCGAAAAGAGAGGGAAATATGGAGACGAGGATAGCACTGATTGGGATTATGGTTGAGAACACGGAGGCAGTGGAAAAGCTGAACAAAATCCTTCATGAATACGGTGGCTATATCATCGGCAGAATGGGACTTCCATTACGGGAGAAGAAGATGAGTATTATAAGCATTGTGATGGATGCGGAGGCAGACATCATCAGCTCCCTATCCGGTAAGCTCGGTATGCTGAAGGGAATCCGTGTGAAGACTCTGTATTCGAAGACCGAAGGTAAGAATGAATGATAAGTAATGAAAAGTAAACAATGGAGGGAAAAAGAATGAAGAAGAAAATGATGGCTCTGGCCCTGCTGTTTATTGTTGTGTTAATGGCAGGCTGCGCAAAAAAGGATAAGCAAGAGGGAACAACACCTGAGGAAATCAAGGTAGAGGCAGGGACTCCGGCCCAGGAGGATTCTTCAACGGGCAGTAATGAAGCGAAGGAAGAGGACTCGAAGGAGGAATCGGTGGAAGCAACCACAGCTCCGGCAGAGAAGCTTGATATAAAGGTGGCTGCATTAAAGGGTGCTACGGCAATCGGAATGGTAAAGATGATGGAGGATGCATCCCTGGGTGAAGCAGCAAATCATTATCAGTTTACAGTGGCCGGTGCAGCGGATGAGATAACAGCTGGATTAATGAAAGGCGACTTTGATATTGCTGCTGTTCCCTGTAATCTTGCCTCCGTCTTATATAACAAAACAGAGGGAAAGATTAAGCTGGCAGGAATTAATACCCTAGGTGTACTGTATCTGGTAGAAATCGGGGATTCCATCCACTCAGTGGAGGATCTGAAGGGTAAGACAATCTACTCCACAGGCTTTGGCACTACTCCGCAGTATACCCTGAACTATCTTTTAAATTCCTATGGAATCGACCCCGAAAAGGATGTTACCATTGAGTATAAGGCAGAGGCTACGGAAGTAGCGGCTGTCTTAAGTAAGGCAGAGTCCGCGATCGCCCTGCTGCCTCAGCCCTATGTTACCACTGTTATGATGAGTAACGATAAGCTCAGGATTGCACTGGATGTGGCTAAGGAATGGGAAGCAATCAGTAAGGATGGTAGCTCGGTGGTAACCGGTGTTGTCGTGGTGAGGAAGGAATTCCTGGAGAGTAATCCTGAGGCCTTTGAAGCCTTTATGGAGGAATATAAGGCCAGTGCAGATTATGTCAACACCAACATCCAGGAGGCTTCCGCTCTGGTAGAAAAGCATGACATCTTTAAGGCTGCTCCGATGATCAAGGCCATTCCCTATTGTAATATCACAATGATTACCGGGGATGAGATGAGGACGAAGGTAGAGGGCTACCTTAAGACCTTATACGAGCAGAATCCTCAATCCGTCGGAGGCAAGCTTCCTGACGAAGCATTCTATTATATCTATAAATAATCATCCATAAACAGGTTGAAAGAGATGAATCAAAGTAAGCCTATGAGAAGGAGCCAAAGAGATATGCCTAAGAAGAGTAAAAATAAAATAAAACATATCTGTTATCAGCTGCTTGCCATATGCTTCTGGATGCTCATCTGGGAAGTAGCCAGCAGGAAAATAGACAATGAGATCCTTCTGGCTGCCCCGCTCCAGGTGCTCCGGACCATAGGGACGCTGGGAAAAACAAGTGAGTTTTGGCAGACGATAGCGTCCTCCTCTCTACACATTTTTCTAGGCTTTCTTCTTGCACTGATCCTTGGGACGATACTGGCAGTTCTTTCCCATTGGATCGGATTGCTCAGGGAGTTGATTTCTCCCTTGATTAAGGTGGTGAAGGCAACTCCGGTGGCATCCTTCATCATCCTCTTCCTGTTTTGGTTTCATTCCGGCAATTTATCCACCTATATCTCCTTTCTGATGGTGCTGCCGGTCGTATACCTGAATATTCTCCAGGGACTAAAGGAAGCGGATGACAAGCTTCTACAGTTAGCCAAGGTTTTCCGCTTAAGCCTATGGAAGAGGATACGGGCGATTTATCTTCCTGCGGTGGTTCCTTATCTGATTGCCGCGGTATCCATTGGTCTCGGCTTTGGCTTCAAATCCGGTATTGCAGCAGAGGTAATCGGAATACCGGCCAGGTCCATCGGACGGCAGCTATATGAAGCGAAGCTCAATCTAATGACCAAAGAAATGCTGGCCTGGACCGTAGTCATTATCCTGATCAGCGTAATATTTGAGAAGGTCGTTCTCTTTATTCTCCGGCAGCTGCAGCATAAGGACAGGGACTCTGCTCAGGGCGAGGAGCTTCGATAATCATGATAAGAAGTACGATTAAACATCGTATCTGAAGGGAGGAACCATGGACATCCGTTTGATCAATATAAATAAGGAGTTTGATGGGAAAAAGGTGCTACAGCATCTGGATATCACCTTTCGGGCTGGAACCATCAGCTGTATCATGGGACCCTCCGGAAGCGGCAAGACAACGCTGGCGAATATCCTAATGGGATTAATCAAGCCGGACAGCGGTGAGATACAGGGGCTTAAGGAGGTTAAGATCTCGGCGGTATTTCAAGAGGACCGCTTGATTGAGCATTGGGATGCTCTGAAGAATGTTCAGTTGGTCTGTGGGAAGGAGATTACGGAGGAGGTAGTCAGGGAGCATTTCCAGAAGGTAGGCTTAGAGGTGCTGACGAAGAAGCCGGTCAGAAGCTTTAGCGGCGGCATGAGACGAAGGGTTGCCATGGTTAGGGCACTCCTTGCGGACAGTGACCTAATTCTTCTGGATGAACCCTTTAAGGGATTGGATAAGACCTTAAAGCATAGGGTAATTTCTTATCTTCTTGAGCAGACCGTCGGCAAAACCGTCATTGTTATCACCCATGAGAAGGAGGATGCAAAGCTACTAGGTGCAGAGCTTCATACCCTGGAAAAGCTGAATTAGTTTTTTCAGTGATAAGGACCGGAGGAGGTTGTATTTTCCACCGGTATCGGCTATAATAAATTATTAAATTATGAATGTTTGCCATATAGTCGGACGGCGTCAAAGGCTTGGGTGAAAGGAAGGAAGAAGGATGCATATTACGATAACGGGCAACCTTGGAAGCGGCAAATCAACCATATGTAAGCTGCTTAGCGAGAAATACGGGTTTGAGATCTATTCCACAGGAAAGGTACAGAGAGAGCTCGCCAGACAGATGAATATGACCACGCTGGAGCTGAATCAATTGATGCGAAGCGATAAGCAATATGATAAAATGATAGATGATGAAACCACACGAATCTCCAGGGATAATAAGGAGAAGGATATTATATTTGATTCCAGGCTGGCCTGGCATTTTGTGGAGAGCTCCTTTAAGGTCTTTGTTTCCGTTAGTCTGGATGTGGCAGCGATGCGTGTCATGAACGATCAGAGAGGGGAAGAAGAAAAATACACCTCCTTTGAGGAAGCGAGAAGCATGCTGGCGGAACGGGCTGCGACCGAGAAGGTTCGTTATAAGGAGATCTATGATTTGAATTATATGGATTTTTCGAACTATGATCTCGTAATAGACAGTACCTTCTGTCTGCCGGAGAAGCTTGCTGAGATAATTCTATCAGAAGCAAGAGAATATGAAGGCAGGCAGACGAAGAGCACAAGACAGTTGATTTCACCGAAGCGGATTGCATTGAAGGAGAATATTCAGGAAGAAGACAGGGACAGGCTCAGCAGCTTGATTGAGGCTTATCGGAAGGCTCCGTATGCCATTGATCAGGTGATCAAGGTAAGAAAGCTTGAGGATGATTATGAGGCACTGGAGGCCTTCGATGAAATCAAAGCAGCGATCTGTGCGGAGGTAAGCTTCATACCTGTGGAGGTATATAAGGATTAGTGTGAGCTTTATCCATATTAGTCAGCAAATAACCTTATTAACATAATATTGCCTATTTTATTTCAAATTATCACCGAGGATATAAAAGCTAATATCACAGACAATAACCATAAGAGGATTCATTTATCATGAATTCTCTTTTTGTTTCCATCGTGAGTGCCTGATGATAGCGAATATTACCAAGGAGGTGGTTTGATGAGGTCCTGGTTAAAAAACAAACCCAGAATGAAATATCTTTTGCTTATCATGGGTACCACCCTTGGGGTATATCTGGGCTTTAAATATATATTGCCTCTCATCCTGCCATTTTTCTTTGCATACTTTCTTGCCTGGATTATCCGACCTTCTACAGAGTTTCTGTACCGGAAGCTGAAGCTGCCTAGAATCATTGGCGGCACCCTGTCCCTTTCGGTTCTAGTGGCAGTCCTGGGGACGGGCTTATATTACCTTCTCCATACCCTGTTAATGCAGACCATCAAATTAATTCGGAATTTTCCCATTTATGCCAACGCGGTGGCGGATAAGCTGGATCACCTCTGCTCAAGCTGTGACAAAACCTTTGGTCTTGCAAAGGGAACCTTGCGGGGAATTGTAGATGGTAATCTGGAGCGCATGGTGGAGAACCTGAAAACAAATGTAATGCCGTCGATGACACAACGCACCATATCCTTTACGATCTGGATAATCGCCTTCACCGGAATTATGCTAATCATACTAATCTCTTCCGTTTTAATCGTTAAGGATCTTCCGGCCTTCCATAAAAAATATGGTGACAGTGACCTATACCGGGATATCCATAAGGTAACCGATAAGCTGGCTCATGCGGGAATTGCATATCTGAGGTCCCAGCTGATCATCATGTCCATTGTAGCCATCATCAGCGTACTGGGTCTGATCATACTAAAAAATGAGTATGCCCTTTTGATCGGCCTGCTCATAGCGCTGATGGATGCCCTGCCGATTCTGGGAAGCGGTTTGGTGTATATCCCATGGAGTATTGTCATGCTGTTCAACGGTAAAATTTATGGTGCAGCTATTTTAGTGACCACCTTCCTGGTCTGTCAGATTTTAAGGGAGGTATTAGAGCCCAAGCTAATCGGAAACCGGATTGGAATTAAACCATTATTTACATTGGTCTCCATGTATATTGGAATCAAATTGTTTTCGATCGCCGGTTTTATCCTGGGGCCGATCGGACTGATCACCATTGTGACCATCGTTAAGGGTATGAAGGATAAGTCCGAGGATGACAGTCATTTCACTCCTGAGATTTGATACAATCCGCTTGACAAAGACAAAATTCTGGCATAGAATAAGGTACATTATTAAGCGTGGATGAGGAATAGTAGAAAAGGTACGCATAACAGAGAGAGAAGTATCGGTGGAAGCTTCTTATGCAGTTATTTTTGAACCGGCCTCGGAGCTTTGCATGAAGGTTTCAGGACTCCAAATGCAACGTATGACCGGCGTTAACGGTAGGAGAGAGAGCTGGCAGCAGTCAGCTAATTAGGGTGGTACCGCCGAGTCTTTCGGTCCCTTAGGGATAGAAGGGCTCTTTTTGTGTCTTTCTACCCAATATCAGAAAGGAGAGATATGATGGCGAAGGAAAAGAAATTAGTGGAGGCGATTACCTCCATGGAAGCGGATTTTGCTCAATGGTATACGGATGTAGTGAAGAAAGCGGAACTAATAGAGTATTCCGGTGTGAAGGGATGCATGATCTTAAGACCGAATGGTTATGCCATTTGGGAGAACATCCAGAAGCAGCTGGATGCGGATTTTAAGGCAACCGGAGTGGAGAATGTCTATATGCCGATGTTTATACCGGAGAGCCTGCTGCAGAAGGAGAAGGATCATGTGGAGGGCTTTGCACCTGAGGTTGCCTGGGTTACCCAGGGGGGACTGGAGCCGTTGCAGGAGAGGCTCTGTGTAAGGCCCACCTCAGAGACACTGTTCTGTGATTTCTATTCAAATATCATCCAATCCTATCGTGACCTGCCGAAGCTCTATAACCAGTGGTGTTCGGTAGTCCGTTGGGAGAAGACAACCAGACCGTTCCTACGCTCCATGGAATTTTTATGGCAGGAAGGCCATACCGCCCATGCAACAGCAGAGGAAGCGGAGGAGAGAACCATCCAGATGCTGAATGTATATGCTGATTTCTGTGAAAGGGTATTGGCAATCCCTATGATTAAGGGACGCAAATCCGAGAAGGAGAAATTTGCGGGGGCTCACGCAACCTATACCATTGAAGCTCTGATGCATGACGGTAAGGCATTACAATCCGGTACCAGCCACAATTTCGGTGACGGTTTTGCACAGGCCTTCGGCATACAGTATACGGATAGAAACAATACCCTTCAATACGTACATCAGACCTCCTGGGGTATGTCAACAAGAATCATCGGAGCAATCATCATGGTTCACGGAGATGACAGTGGACTGGTTCTTCCTCCGAGAATCGCACCGGTTCAGATTATGATTGTTCCAATCAGCCAGAACAAGGAGGGTGTACTTGAGAAGGCCTATGAATTGAAAAATCGCTTAAGCTCCTTTAAGGTAAAGGTGGACGATTCTGAGAAGAGCCCCGGCTGGAAGTTCTCCGAGCAGGAGATGCGCGGTATTCCGATTCGAATTGAAATCGGACCCAAGGATATCGAGGCAGGTCAGGCAGTAATCGTCAGAAGGGACACCAGGGAGAAGCTTGTGGTTTCCCTGGAGGAGATAGAGAACAAGGCAGCAGAGGTGTTGGAGCGGATGCAGTCAGAGATGCTGGAAAGAGCAAGGACTCACAGGGATTCCCATACCTATGTTGCTACGACGATGGAGGAATTTGAGAAGACGGTTGCAGAGAAGCCTGGCTTTATCAAAGCCATGTGGTGTGAGGATGAGGCCTGTGAGCTTACTATCAAAGAGAAAACCGGTGCAACCTCCCGTTGTATGCCCTTCGAGCAGGAGCATATCGCGGATACCTGCGTATGCTGTGGTAAGCCTGCCAAGACCATGGCTTACTGGGGTAAGGCTTATTAAATGTAAATGACATTAGGTCCATTGCAGCTTGATACCGGCGGGAATTCCCGCATGATATGCTTCTGCGGTGGACTTTTTCTTTATGGGAAAGTATGCTATAATGGATCTAAATCAGATAATGAACCTTTTTTGCTGACGGCTTCTCTAAATTGGCTGCAGGTAACAGGAAGTGGAACAGGTTTATCTCAGCATATTATGGAAATGAGGCGCGGTGTTATGGAATATCGATTTAGGCTGGCAGAGACTTCAGAGTGCAAGGAGATTGTAGCACTTTATTCAGGCGCGATTCAGCATCAGATAGAGCAGAAGATTTATCAGTGGGATGAGCTTTACCCGAATGAGAAGGTGCTTACCGGGGATATTATGAACAGGGAGATGTATGTGCTTACGAAGGGTGCAAAAATCCTGGCCTGCGTGGTATTAAACGAAGAGCAGGATTTAGAATATCAGACTGGAGCCTGGAGCTATCGGGAAGGCAGGATTGCAGTAATTCACCGATTATGCGTCAACCATACTTCACAGGGCGGTGGCTTCGGCAGACTCACCATGGAATATGCGGAGCAGAAGATCAAAGCGGAGGGTTATTCGTCGATTCGTCTGGATACCTTCTCAGAAAATGTGATATCCAGGAAGCTTTACGAGAGCCTGGGCTATACCTATGCAGGAACTGTTACCTTTCGTAAGGGACTGTTCTATCTGATGGAGAAGAGCTGTGAAGCAATTCAGGAGGATAGCAAAAAGCGGTTGGAGGTACGGTATGAAGATACAGATACCCGATAATGTGAATAGAATTATTCAATTGCTGACAGAGAATGGCTATGAAGCCTATGCGGTCGGTGGCTGCGTAAGGGATATGATTTTGGGAAAAACACCGGAGGATTGGGATATTACCACCTCTGCGAAGCCTCAGGAAGTGAAGAGGCTCTTTAAGAGAACCATAGATACCGGGATCCAGCATGGTACAGTGACGGTTCTGATGGATAAGGAGCATTATGAGGTGACCACCTACCGCCTGGATGGGGAGTATGAGGATAATCGCCATCCGAAGGAGGTTTTATTTACTTCGAGCCTGAAGGAGGATTTAAGGCGGAGAGATTTTACAATCAATGCCATGGCATATAATGACAGGGAGGGCCTGATTGACCTGTTTGACGGACTTAAGGATTTATCCTCCGGATGGATTCGTTGTGTCGGCAGTGCTGAGGAACGGTTTGAGGAGGATGCCCTAAGAATACTCAGGGCTGTCCGCTTCTCGGCCCAGCTAAGCTTTCAGATAGAGGAAGCTACCTTGCAGGCAGTTCGGGATAAGGCGGGGTTACTGAGAAATATCAGTGCAGAGCGCATCCGGGTAGAGCTGACTAAGCTTCTGATATCGGATCATCCGGACCGGCTCAGGACCCTATATGAGACGGGAATTACGGCGGTGATCCTTCCGCAGTTTGATTTGATGATGGCAACCGATCAGAAAAATATCCACCATAGCTATTCTGTGGGAGAGCACACGATTCGGGCGGTAACTGCCGTGGCAGGACCCTATTGTGAGAACCGTTATCCCCTGCGGGAGAGGGCCATTCTTCGCTGGACAATGCTTTTGCATGATGTAGAGAAGCCCAGCTCGAAGACCGTCGGAAAGGATGGGCAGGAGCATTTCTACGGTCACCAGGAGAAGGGTGCCATGACAGCAAAACGGATCCTAAAGGAGCTGAAGTTTGATAATGATACGCTCAATGCCGTGATTCACCTGATCCGCTGGCATGATTACCGATTCGTGCTGACTCCGGCAGGAATTCGTAAGGCAGCAGCTAAAATTGGCAAGGAGTATATGGAGCTGTTGTTTGAGGTGAACCGTGCGGATACGGCAGGAAAAAACCCCAGCCATACGGAAGAAAAGTATCGTCGCATAGAGACGGCCCAAAGACTTTATCAGAGGATATTAGAGGAGGGGGATTGTGTCAGCCTGAAGGAGCTTCAGCTAAACGGAGATGATTTAATTCGTGAAGGCTACCATCCCGGAAGAGAATTGGGACAGATATTAAGCTATCTTTTGGACGAGGTACTGGAGGACCCGAAGCTTAATCAGAAGAATACGCTGCTTCAGCTGGCAAAGGATTGGAAGAGCCATCCCATAGAAGAATAAGGAATAACTGAATAAATGCTTTTTGGAGCCTTGGAAATTTTTGAGCGTAATATTTCTAGGGCTCTTTTTATCATGATTTCAACTGACATATCATAATATTAGTAAGACGGGTTTCGTCATTAGTCAGGGGGGGATAGCCATGGAAGATAGAAGTCAGGAAGCATTAAAAAAATATCGTCTTAAGATATACAATATATATAGAGCCAGAGGCGCTTTTCTGCTGGAAACCGATTGTGGTCTAAAGCTGTTTAAATGCTTTGAGGGATCAAAAAACAGAGCATTATTTGAGAATAAGGTAAAGGAGCACCTGTTTGAGAACGGGTATTTTAATACAGACCTTTTTGTCAGAACAATGGAGGATGATATTATCTCCGAGGACAGTGCCGGCTGTCAATATATTATGAAGAACTGGTTCTGGGGTGAGGAATGTAATTTGAAGGAGCTCTCCCAGATTGAGATGGCGTCTGCGAATCTGGCGAAACTGCATTGTATCCTAACCAATGTGGATTTTTCAAAGGAGCAGCTGGAGCATAATATCTGTGCCGACTTGACAGAAAGCTTTGAGAAGAGAAATAGAGAATTGAAAAGAGTAAAAAGTTATATCAGGGATAAAAGACAGAAGAACGAATTTGAGCTCTTATATCTTAATTATTATGATGATTTCTATGAACAGGGGATCAAAGCCTCCGAACGGCTTGCCGGCTCCTCCTATGGAAAATTATTGGCGGAAGCGGCACAGCAGCGGTGTGTTTGCCATGGCAACTATACCTATCATAATATCATTATGCTGAAAAATAAGAATGACGCCATAGCTAAGGCATATATTCCACCGGGCTGGATTAACCAACAGCCTCTTACCGTAACGGATGTTTCTGTGGCCTGTAACCAGGTGATTGCGACCACAAACTTTGAGAAGTCCTATATCGGACTGCAGATTGCTGACCTATATCAATTCGTCCGGAAGGTCATGGAGAAAAACGACTGGGATATCCTTTATGGGAGTAACATGATCGAGGCATATGACCGAATCCGGACAATCTCAAAGCAGGAATTGAACATCCTGTATGTACTTCTTTTATACCCGGAAAAGTTCTGGAAGATCACCAATTTCTATTATAATGGGAAAAAGGCCTGGGTTTCCGGTCGCAATATTCAGAAGCTGAACAGCATCGGAGAGCAGAATGTGAAAAAGGAGATGTTCTTAAAACGATTGGAGAGTATTCTGTAGAGGTGGA
>JAEYRK010000102.1 GCA_023435645.1 Bacillota bacterium | reverse complement strand
CGGAAGGAGGAAGCTTAAAATTAACCAACAAACCATCAAAAGCGGAGAACACCAAGATCACTATTTTCGCTCATGAGCCATAAATGATATCTAGTGTGGAGTGGGATTATCGAATCCCACTCCCTTTTGGTACTTATGTAATCGTGAGGTGGAATCATAAGCAATAGACTATTGATATTGTGAGAGTTTTTGCAAAATAACTGAATAAGCTATGAACAAAGCTCCTTTTTGTGTCTTTAAAGTGTTATATACAAACTGAATTTTAGCAAGTATTTTGTTTAATTATGTAAAAATTGGTGTCATATTTTTTATTAATATGATAAAATTGGTATTAAGGCATTGATATATTAAATAGGATGGTGTAGCTGCATGGAAAACAACAAGAAGAAATCTTTGTTAACAGAAGAGTTATTTCATGAATTAGCAGCGTCTAAACATATCGAGGACTTTTTAGAAAGACACGAAGAGGATATTAAGGACATAGATTTACAGTCATCTCTGTACGAGTTGATGAATAAGAGGGGTTTTACAATCCCGATGATTATCGAAAAGGCAAGCATCAGCAAATCTCTGGCCTACCAGATTTTTAACGGGCAGCGGACGCCCAATCGTAATGTTCTGTTGCGAATTGCGATTATACTGAAGCTCAACCTGTCTGAAACCCAGAGGTTATTGAGAATTGCTAAAAAAGGTGAGCTTTATCCGCGAATTCAACGGGATGCCGCAATTATTTTCTGCCTCCAGCATAATTATTCATTGATAGATACCAATGAATTGCTGGAAAATATAGGTGAGACTATTTTACTAAAAGATGATTGAATTTGCAAAAGTATGCATATTGCAGACCAAATTAAGCTTCCTTATTGATATACTTAATCATAGAATTATGGGTTATTATGAGAAAAGTGTATTAAGAAGGGGGTTTTTTTTATGCCGTGTAAGAAAAGAAGAAGTAATTTATATCGGTTGTTATCCATCCTTATATCTGTGGCTTTGGTCGTAACATTGCTTACACCCAGGTCCTATGCCAGTGCGGCGATCGTACCGGCATTTGCCAAAACATCACAGAGTATACTTGTTGGAGACAGCCATACCCTTGCAATGAAAAACAAGATTGCAGATGCCAAATACACCTGGAAGTCCAGTGATAAGACTGTGGCTACCGTTTCCAGTAAAGGTGTAGTTAAGGGAATCAAGAAGGGGAGTGCAGTCATCAGCTGCAATGTCAAGGCCGCTAAGAAAACCTATACGCTGAAATGCACGGTTACGGTTAAGAAGCCGGCAACAGAGGTAGCCATATCCAATAAAATTGATTACCTATTAGTTGGAGAAAGCTATGATTTAAATCGCAAGCTTACACCATCCAGTGCCAATGAAGCGGTGACCTGGAGCAGCAGCGATAAATCTGTGTTGTCAATAGATAAAAAGGGACTGATTAAGGCCCAGAAGAAGGGTGTGGCAAAGATTACTCTTACTACCTCCAGTAAGAAAACGGATGAAGTGACGATTTATGTGGTGGAGGAAAAATCCAAAATAATTACCCGATCTGATGTAGTAGACGGCAAAGTAACCCTTGAGAAAAAAAGCTATGGAGATCTTACCATAACAAGTAGTGTCGGTGATGCTCAGATTACTCTTAATCATGTTACTGTGGGCGGGACACTGACCATGGAGTCAGGCGCCGCTTATACTGTCGTAACCAAAGATAGTACAATAAATAAGGTTGCGGCAATTGAACATATGGATATTCAAAGCTTTGCAGTGGGGGATGCTTCAGCTGTGGAGAGTTTAACTCCATCAATTGTGGCGGAGAGCGGCTCCCTTATCGTATCCATTGATTCTGAATGTAATATCATGGTAAAACAGACCAATGGTGCAATGATACAGAACTTTAGTGTAGTAACGAACAAAGATGGTTCTATTTCAATTTCTTTGGAGGGCTTTAGAGGTAATCTGGTCATTGACTCCCAGTCAAGCGCAAGTATTCAGATCGCAGCAACCGCTTGTGAGATTGCCTCAGCAACAATAAGAAATGCAACAGAGGGTCAGGCAATTTCCCTTACGGATACCAAGGCGGGAACTGAGGAGGCTTCCGTTATTCAAAGTGTTATTGTAGCGGCCAATGCGGCTCTTACCGTTGATGTAAAAGCAGAAGAGGTTAAGATCACCGGAGAGGTAAGCCAGGCGGAAGTAACCATATCGCAGCAGGTAACAATAGTATCGAATGAAGGCAGTCAAACCTCCCTGGTGATTAACAGTCAGGTTCAAGAGTTGAATGTCACAGGTAGCGGAACTAGTGTATCCTTAAACAACGGAGCAGTTGTAAATACTGTTACAACAACTGCAGATAATACAACGATTGTAGCCTCTGAGGGCTCAGAGATTAAAAGAGTGGAAGCCCACGGAGATCATACCTCCTTAGAAGGCAAGGGCAAAGTAAATGAAGCTGTTGTAACAGGTAATGATTCCAGCATAGGAACAGCAGTTGACAATGTGCAGGTCGCAAAGGGTACCAGCAATGTCACTGTTGGAGGTGTAGAAGTCAAGGAAGAGGATAAAGTGGTAATTGCAAAACCCACGCCAACACCGGTTCCATCCACTACACCAAAGCCTTCTGCAACACCAAAGCCTTCTGCAACACCCAGTCCTAAAGTAACACCGACACCAACACCAACACCAGCACCTGTAGTTGTTCCGCCGGTTAATCCGATAATAACACCAACGCCCAGGCCAACTGCGACACCAACTGCTACGCCGACACCGACACCAACACCAACACCGACACCAACACCAACACCTACGCCAACTGTAGCTCCTCCCAGCGATCAGGAAAAGCTGGAGGATTACAATCAGGTACTTACAAACCTGTATGACGCTACGGTAGCTCTCATGGCTGACAACAGCCAGAGCAATAAGTCGGCAGTGAAGAATGCCCTGAACGAAGTTAAGAATAAATTAGCACTTTATCAGGATATTGAATCCGAAGTCAGCAACGTGGTTCTAAATGATAATTACATCGAGGATTTTGCGCATTATTATGAGTATCTGGTAAAGGAAGCCGATGGTTCTGAGGTTAAGATATATTATGTTAATAAGACTTTAGGAAGCGAAACACTTGCGCAGGCGATAGCCTGTGCAAATAGGGTATTTAAAGCGATCAATCGTATCAATACGGAAAAACCTATGCTTGAAGAGCATATTACAGCATTATTCCAGTCTCTGGATGGCTCAGAACAAGAATTTTACGAGGCAATCAGCGATTACTTCGCCGCTTATGGAGATACGATAAGGTTTGAGCTTAAGGATGCTGCAAAGATACAGCAGATCGTTCGGATGACTCTGGTTGTGAATGATAATGTATGGAATAATTATCAATTAGGCAGCAATCGCCAGCTTTACTTCTTACAGGATATCATCCTTTATAATGATCTTGAATATATCTGTGACAAGGCTATGGACTTATTTAATCATAAGGATAAATATAAGACCTTGATTGATGCGGTTATTGAAAAGATGCCAGAGATTAAAATCTGGAAATGGGCCGATGATGTAACCCATGAAATATCGTTTGATCGTGTAGAATATAAACCGCTGGATGCAGAGGGGGAGGCTGCCCTCCATCAGGCAGTGCAAGCTTTATTTGATCAAGTTGATTTATATTATTTCGTAGGCAGTAATAATTTTGATGGCTTTGTTGTTGATCCTGATCTGACGGAGCTTCTGGTAAGTAATTTTGCCTATTTGATGGGTAACTTTGAATATAAGGATGGTAATGTCGTTATCAGCTTCCATGACTATGTATATAACTATGATACTTTGTCAGAGATTGAAAAAATACAAAGTATACGAGATGTTATGCATCACATGGTATGGGCTCCTATTAACAACCAGAGATGGAGTGAAAAGTATCTTCTCAATTATCAATCCAGTGCGGATGCTATCATAACCGCTGCTAATGCGGATAATGCAGGTCTGCTTTATGATAAGATATCAGCCTTGTACCAAAAGAAGTTGGAAGACAATGATTCAAAGGCTGAGTGGGCAAATTATACGCAACCCTCCAATGATATGGATAAGGAACTGCTGCTCCAGTTGATTAAGCAGAAGCTGCAGCCTGGCTCGGAGCGCAAGAATAATCTGCCTGTAAATTCACGGCTGTATATCTATAACAATGCGGCTAGGAAGACGGGATATTTATTAGATCAGGCAATTTTTGAGCTTATGGACATGGTCACTGTATGCCAGGCGACGAAGCTGGAAGCCTCTGTGGAGCAATTCTTTGAGCTGCTGCCGGAGGGTAGATGGGTTAATCAAGAGGATCCGGAAAATGCCTATGTAGTGTTTGATATGCCGGAGGATTCGACTCCTTTCAGTAATGCGGTACAGGTTATCTTTGATCAGGCAAGTTCCCTCAGGCTTATCCAATCGGATATGAGAGATTTCCAGGTGGATAATAGCTATGTGTATATTCTGATGGATAGATTTATCAATCATATTCTTAGGCAGGAGGATAGGAATTATCCAGGTGGCATAAGCAAATATTACAATGATTACTACAACAACAGTAACGGTGAGCCGGCGGACAGGGCCAGAGTAAGATATAACTGTATTGAGGAGATAACCGGAAGTACCTATGATGCCGCCGGATGGAATTATTGGTTTTTAAGCGAATATAAGGACTATGCGGATCAAACGGTGGATGCGGCATCCAATAATGATGCCGACGCTGCTTATGAAGCTCTGGTAGCTTCCTTTGAGAAAAGGCTTTCAAGTGATAGCGGATACCAGGGAGACTGGTCAGCAGATGAGTGTAAGCCTGCTCCGAGCATAGAGGATGATACCATATTAAAGGAAATGTATCTGTCTATAGTCAAGCGGTGGATCGATGAAAATTATGACACTTCTATCTACCAGTATGCAGCAGGTTCCGCAGCAATCCATGCATATCTTGTGGATGGTGTAATGTGGGATATCAGGGAGATGTACATAGAACTGCTTCGGGTATCTAAGGTTACTGAACATAAGGGAACGCTTGACACCTTGCTGGCAGCTATCCAGACTTATAACACGCTTGTGAATCAAGAATCACCGGATGACAGTGCTATAGACCAAGCAGCAGAAGAGGCACTTCTGGCATTAACTGATTTATTTGATAAGGCCGGAGCTTTATTTAATGATGAATTTAGCGATTTTACTCTATCTCCGGATTATATCACCAGTTACATAGCTGACTTGACTTGGCACATGACAGAGGCGGAAGGAAGTAATTTATATATCTACGTGTCAAATTCGGATCCGGACATTCTGTTGATTGGCAACACCATGAATGATGTACTATGGTCAACCTATGATATCCATCACTGGAATGATAGAGTTATCGATCAATATGGCCCGATTGTGGGGGATATGATCCAAGTAGTCGATACGAATGAGGGCACCGACGCCGATGAGTTGTTGAGTATGCTGCTGGCTTTATATCATCAGCTGGAGGAAGATGATAATTATCTGGATCTGTTTCATGAATGGACTGAGCCCGCTGAGGAATATAAGAGTATGTATCTTTCCATACTTCAGTCAAGATTGCGGGATGAAAATAGCGGTCTAGCTATTCATCGTGACGGAAGGGATACTACTGCAATGTCCATCGATCGGAGTTTACATGAGCTGAAGGATATCGTAAGGGATGCTGAGAGTTTGAGTGGGTATAAAGAGGATATCAAAGAGTTCTTCAGAACCCTCGATGGTATGGATGAGGCGACCTTAGCTGATTTTCAGACCATAATGAATAAGATCGTATCCGAGTGTGGTGAGTACATCGGATTTACTGAGAATGCCGAATATTATCAGGCACTGGTGAAGTATTTTGCGTTAAGAGATGAACAGGTGCGCATTGCATACGAGCAGTATTTGGCTGATCCGGACGCATTTGAGCTTGATGACCTGACGGCAAGGGACTACTGTGGTTCTATTAACTATAATTATGGAGAGGCAGCATATGTAATAAACCATGTCGGTGATTTCGAGGGGCTTGTCAACGCTTTCCTGGATACATTACCTGTGATGACCCTGGTATCTGATCCTGAGAATCCTGACAACACCTATGTGGAGTATATTCCACTGGCAGATTCAAGTGACTTCATTCAGGCACTCCAGAATATATTTGACGGAGAAATACTTCAGATTTATGGAGATGAGCTAAAGGACATTACTGCTGATTCCAGTATTGCAGATGATCTTCTTGAACGCTATGCATATCATATTATGAGAGATGAGGCATGGAATGCACCTGGTGGAATAGGTCTATATTATGAAGAATTCTATAAGGGTGGCGGAGAAGATCAAATATCAAAGCTGAAATTATTATATAATGCCCTCAATGAAATTAGTTTTCTCTACCTTAGTGCTCAAAAATGGAGAGATTATACGCTTCTAACATACCAGCCCTTGCTCGAAGATTTATTTACTGCCGTACATGCTGATGATCCAGAAGCTGCTTATAAGGCCATAATCGATGTATATAATGAGAGACTTGCGAACATTGATTGGCGTGATGAGTGGGAACAGTTTGGACCAAGGCCTAGCACGGAAGATGACCAAGCGATCAAGATAGAATTCTTACAAGGGGTCAAGAACTGGTTGGAGAACCCTGGATCCTCCCTCGCCCGCTATGATCAAGGAGAGACAGTAACAGCGAGGCTGGTTGAGGGTGCAACCTACGATATGCGCCAGGTCTATTGGGAAGTAATAAACTCGGTTGATGATAGGGGTTTTGCAGGTCGTATGGCTGGGTCTGATGCTAAGCCTGTGGCAATACCGGTAGCAGAGCCTGAGACAGCTCCGGTTGATAAGCCTGAGTCAGAGCTTGTAGCAGAGCCTGATACAGGATCTGACATAGATACGGAAGGAGAGTCAGGGGCTGAATCAGTAATAAAGCCGGAAGAAGAGTCTACGATTGAATGATAGGATATTATCATATCCATGTTAGAAAAGGGCGTGTTTTAAAACTAACATTTTTCGTTAGGACTGAAACACGTCCTTCCTTTTTGGGACTAAAATAGGACACTCTGGGATGTGTCCTTCTGACTAGGTGAATTTTCGAATGGAGCTGATGGAGTTGTTTTCTCTACTAAATGAATCAATTAGTTTTGATAAACATTTATTAGTATATTTACATTTACAATACTTTGAAAAGATATATATTGTCAATAAATAGACAAAAGAGTTATAATATGGATAATCTCACATTTGCTTTATTAGGAGAATGCATGCATATGAGTGTATCGTCAGAATTTCTCAAGGAATATCAAGATAATATTCTATATTTTCCGGTATTGATTCCTTCCTTAGCGGAAAAATACTGTTTATGTGCTTGCCTGAAATACATGGAGCATAAACAGGTTTATTTGCTGCAGGGTAAAAGGGATCATAAAAAGTATATCCTGAAGTGCGTTGATAAGATTAGCCATGAGAATCTGAAAGAAGAGTATGAACTGCAGAGCTCCTTGAATCATCAAAATATTGCATCGGTAGTTGAATTTGTGGAGGGGGATAAGGTAAATTATCTAATCAGAGAATATATCGAAGGATGTACGATTACGGAATATGTTGAGATGACGAAGGACGGACATCTGAAGGAAACTGATGCGGTGAAGATCACCATACAGCTATGTGATATATTAAGCTATTTACATAATCAAACACCACCGACTATCCATAGAGATATTAAGCCGGACAATGTGATCTATACCAAAGAGGGTGGAGTAGGGCTCATCGATTTTGGAATCTCCCGACGCTATTCTGCAAAGCAGGAGAAGGATACGGTTATTATGGGTACGGAATATACTGCCCCACCGGAGCAATTTGGCTATAAGCAAACGGATGCCAGATCAGATATTTACTCTGTTGGTGTATTATTATTCTATATGATCACAGGAAGTCTTAATATAAATGAAATTGACCAATATGACATCTCAACTGACTTAAAGAATATTATCGGAAAGTGTACAGAATTTTCCCCAAATGATCGTTATAGCAATATGAAGCAACTGGAGCAGCGACTAACTAAACAGCTGGTAAAAGAAAACAAAAACAGAAGATGGATCTATACAAGCCTTGGTGCTATCCTGACAATAACTGCCTTATTTTTAATATTATGGAGGGGCGGGGTCATCAAAACAAATCAGCCGGATGCTATTCTAGAGAAAGTTGAACATAATACAGTTTATACACGTAGAGTGGAGGCTGAGGTTCAGCCTGATCAGAAGCAGACAGATATGGGGGAAAATACTCCTTATGTATTTCGTTCTCCGCTCATAGAGGCAGCAGTAAGGCAGGAATTGGGATTACCGGATTCTGAGATGATTACCCTACAGGTTCTTGATCAGATTGAGGAATTATACATTTGCGGTGAACAGATTTATAGTGCCTGGAGAGAACATTTTGTTTATGGTAAGAACCAATATATGAACACTACTGCTTATATTGAGTCCAATGTATATAGAAATCAAGGCTCAATTGATACATTGGATGACATCGCACAAATGCATAATATCCGTACCCTTGCCTTATACAATCAGAAGATCAGTGATCTGACCCCGCTTATGGAGCTCAAGCATTTGATTTGCCTGGGGTTGGGTACGAATAATATCAGTGATATTTCGCAGCTTGCACCACTTAAAACAATTCAGATACTTGATTTATCCGGAAATCCTGTTGATGGAAATGATATGGAGGTTCTCAAAGATCTTCCGGAATTAATTGATTTGGATATCGGTGATACCAATGTTACCGGATTGCATAATATAAAGCAGTTAAAATTAAAAAGCTTATCCTTATACGGTACAGATCAGGGAGACTGTGTTGGACTGAATGAAATGATAGGATTAGAAAAGCTTATCATATGCGGAATTGGTTATGGTATTACTGAGCTTGGAATGTCAAAAGTGATACAGCTTACAAATTTAACACAATTGCGGGTGATGGGTAGCCAAGCCTTCGATGTTTCCATAATTGCTACCATGAAAAATCTTACGTATTTAGACCTGTGCAATTGCAATCTTGAATCGATTGACGGTTTAATTGGACTGAATTTACAGGAGTTTTATTTTGATGGGAATAGAGTGAAGGATCTTTCTGCATTGGAATATTTTCCGAATATACAGTTCCTAGGTATTCAGAATAACCCTATTGAGGACTATACACCATTAAGTAAGCTGTCAAAGCTTAAGTTCCTCAACTGTAACCAACAACAGATTGATAAAATAAATGAACAGCTGCAGGAAGCATCCTATCAGTACTGGATACAGCAGTGATTCTCAAACATAAATTAAATCGATTCAATCGCTAACAAGGCAGAAAAGCATTACCAATTCCATTGCGAAAGGGAATTTGGCTGGCAACAGCTTAGATATTGGATAACGCACAGCAATGGATAGGAAAGTTAGCTTCAAAGGATTTACCAGGTGCAATTCTAACTTTGTCCGCAGAAGCAGAAGGTAGCAGCTATACAGAAATTATGGCTGTATTTGAAAAACAGCAGCAAGAGGATGCCGAAAAGAGGCGCCAGGAGAATGAAGCACGCATCTTAGAACAGATGGCAGAGCATATAAGAATTGGAGAACAGAATCAACTTGCACTACCAGAGGAGACTGATCTGAAAATAAGATTGTTAAGACAGCTTCTTGCAGTTCTTCGTGGAGAGAAGGTGTCGGAAGAGGATAAGATTAAGCCATTGGGGGATAACGGTGTCTTGGACCTAAGGTCTGCATCCTACAGGAACGAGTCAGAGGTAAGCTTCAGTCTGAACGCTTCTGCGACGCTGGCGGTTGGAACAACCGGATCCGGTACAACCTGGCAGAGAGTAACAGCCATATCAGGCTTCGTAAGTGAATCAGAGAGTACCACTTTTGCATCACAGGGGATTGTTCAGACGCAGGATGGCAGAAGTATCAATTTTATTATAGAGGTGTCCATGTCCAGAGCATTTATGGCGGAATACAATATATTAGAGACAAAGAGCTATATCAAGACAGATCCTCTTATGATCAACCTGGATACCAATATTGGAAGTGTATCAGTTCAAAAATTCTTCTTCGACCTAGATAACGATGGCAAGAAAGAACAGATATCCTTTGCAGGTCAGGGAAGCGGATTCTTAGCTCTTGATAAAAACGAGGATGGAATCATAAATGACGGGTATGAATTATTTGGTACAAAAAGCGGTGATAATGGTAAGAACCCAATAAATTATCGCAGGTATCAGTGCAGCCTCATTGATCACGATTATTCATTGTATAAAAAATCGTGATTCAATTGAGGTCCTCTGGAAATCACTGAGAATAGCGATAGAAAAGTCTCTTACCAGGGTGCCGGAAGTATCACAGAAGACTACTGAAAGATTGTACAGTCATCCGTCACTGTTACAGATGTCTTCAACTCAACTGAAATACCGGTTATAAATACGACATGGACTTTTCAAAATCCCTTTAAAGTCAGCGATCATATCAGAAACCTGTATGAAGGATGTCGTGCTTCTGCAAAAAAAATTACAGAGGCTGAGACCATGGGAATTATCCTTCGGCCGGGACAGACATTGGTAGACGCATATACGAAGGGACATGGGACTACCCATGTCTTCTCATCTAAGCATATAGAAAACCGTTTGCAAATTTATGAAAGCAGGATGCAATAACTTTTTGACCTGATGTATTGGGATGAGTTCCATCCTCGCAAAGCAAATCTTTCACATTACCTGACCTTAAGAATTCTCCTCTTAAGTCAACCAAGGGAACTTGTTTTTCTAAAGCAATTATTTCAATTACTTTAGAGTAGCTCTCCTGATGACTGTAAATTTTATTAATTCCTCCAAGCCACTTCAATATATTATCTTTATTCAAACCTCTACAAAACCAATTAAAAAATCGTTGTGGTTCTAGTGGAGGCAATGTAGTCAAGATAGGTAATATACCTTTCTTCTTTAGTGTATCAATTATATCACAATAAGTTTCCATGAAAAGATCAATTGGTGTATTAGGAGAATGTTCACGATCAGGATCTTCTGCAATCATTTTCCAATTGTAATCACAATCGTTTCCGCCATAATCCATCACAATTGCATCATACCCGGCATTCTTATCTAAGCCTTTTTTAAGCACTTTTATTCCTTTTGTTACTGTGCAACCGAAGCTTGAATAGTTATTAATCTGAATAGAGTATTTTTCGCTTAGCCAATCTATATCAATATTATTATTAACATAATACTTTTGACTCACAGGATTAATCTGTATTCCCTTTAAAATGGAATCACCATATACTCCTACGTTCAATATTTTCTCTAACATTAAATCACCCCACAATTTATCTTTACTTTATCATATAGTATTCATAACTACATGATAAAGTATTCGTTAATGTTTGTCAAATCTTATTTAAAATTTAAAGTAATATTGACAATACATATGAATCCTGCTACAACCTATATTCTTGAATATGTAAACTGTATTTAAGGTAAGCAGAATAGAAATGTAATTTTACAATGATAAGGAGCAGACATCATGTCTTGTATGTCAGCTCAGGATGTAAAAGTCATAAAAAAGAGTGGGCTGTAATGCTCGATCCAGAGGGACATCCGTTTTGCTTGGATGTAGTGTAAGTAAATAAAGCATTCAGAATCCATAGGCTATTGATCTGATAGCCTATGGTTTTTTGTTAGGCTTTATTCCTCCGGCCTGTTGATGTATAAACGAAAATACCCAATTCAGAAAAAATTGCTCGAAAAACACTTCTAAGTATGGTATACTTAGGACAGTAACGCCGATATTCCCCCGGGAGTGTATATCGGAGGCTCGGTGTTGAATAGAATGACAAATCATGTCAAAGCTTGAAATAGAGTTTTTGCTCTTGGTTTTGGAGGAATTATGTTAAATAGTAAAAAAATCAGGTTAATGACAAAGCTGGTAGTTTATGAGAATAAGGATGGTAAGGCAGACATCCATCTCAGTAAATACTACAAGACGGATTATGTGAGATATCAGACGCTAAAATCTATTATCAGTGCAACCGTTGGGTATCTTCTGATCCTGCTGCTGATTGGATTATATGAGATGGAATTCATCATCAGAAATGCCGTCAATCTTGATTATAGGACCATCGGGGCATATATCCTGGGAATCTATATTATGGTGATCACGATATATGGACTGGGATCCATACTCATCTTCTCCTTAAAATATGATGCTTCCCGAAAGAAGCTGGCAAAGTATTATAAGCTGCTGAGAAGGCTCAATAAAATCTATACCGATGAAACTCCGGAGAATTAAAATATTACAGTTGAACCGATTTTCGATTCGATATGCTTGATAGAACAGGTTGACCGCTACATAGCCTTGACCTGATACGGATATGGGTGCCTAAGAAGAGGCACATGGAGGTTAATTATGATGCCAATTTTAGTGTTTAGAGAAAGAGTAAAGAACTTTTATCAGAGATATGATGCATACTTAGCGCCGATGATTAAATTCCTATTTGCATTAATCACCTTTATCGTAATCAACAAGGAAATAGGTTATGATGCAAGGTTTGAGGCCCTGCCGGTGGTATTAGCCCTATCCATGGTGAGTGCATTTACACCATCGGCTGTACTGGTCCTCCTGGCATTATTGGTGAGCGCGCTGCACATCTATGCAATATCGCCGGTACTTTCCATCATCATTGTACTGATTATGATGATTATATACTTTTTGTTTGCCAGATATACACCGAAATACGGATATGTATTACTGGCAGTACCGATACTATTCGTATTGAAGATACCCTATACCATACCAATACTTCTGGGATTGATTTCAACACCGGTGGCAGTAGTTCCGACAAGCTGTGGGGTGGTAGTATATTTTCTGTTCCAGATTATCAAATCAGCAGTGAATATGCAGGTGAATATGACAGTAGAGGATATCCTTGCATTATACAAATATGTCATTGACAGTCTGATCGATAACAAATTATTAATTATTACTGTAGTAATCTTTGTTCTGATCCTACTGGTAACCTATTTTGTCCGCAGAATGTCTTTCGACTATGCCTTTGAAATTGGAATTGCATCAGGAGCCTTAACCTGTATCCTTGGGTTTCTGGTAGGAGACATCTTCCTGAATAATACGAAGCAGATCCTAAGTATGATCCTCGGAACCATTGCTTCCGGAATCATCGTTTATATCATTCACTTCTTTCAGCTTACATTGGATTATTCCGGTGTGGAAAAGGCGCAGTTTGAGGATGATGTTTACTATTACTATGTAAAAGCAATTCCTAAGGTGACGGTCACAACACCTCAGGTCAATGTAAAGCATATCAACGTGAAAACAGCGGATCAGGGAGCAACAGGCAGCCTGCATCGACGGGATATGGATGCAGGTGACGAATATGAGGATGAGGAAGATAATTATTCGGATAAGCAGGATACGTAAGCTTAACAGAGCGAGGTCAGGACGGAAATAAAGGACAGACAGGAACCATAAGAGGATTGGTATGGCAGGGGAGTTGAACCGATGGAGACGATCAGAAATTTTATCAACGATTATTCAGTGTGGTTATCATTTCCGAAGATAAACATACCGGATATCATTGAAATTATAATTCTGGCATATATTATCTACCATGTTGTGAAATGGGTAAAGAATACGAGGGCCTGGGCATTAGTAAAGGGCCTTGCCGTTGTCATGGCCTTCTGGGTTGGCGCCGTAATATTTGATTTGAATGTAATTAAGTGGATCATTTCAAATACCATTAATGTCGGTATTATTGCAATCATCATCGTATTCCAACCGGAGTTCAGAAAGGCGTTGGAACAGCTGGGACAGAAAAATATTGTAAGATCCATTATTACCTTTGATGACTCCAGGGACAGGAACGAGAGGTTCTCGGATCATTCTCTCAATGAAATCATCAGAGCAACCTTCGAGCTGGCAAGGAATAAGACAGGAGCCTTAATCGTACTTGAGGAGGAGACAACTCTGAAGGAGTATGAAAGAACCGGTATTTTTTTGGATAGTATCATCAGCAGTGAACTATTGATTAATATATTTGAACATAATACGCCGCTCCACGATGGAGCTGTTCTCCTCAGAGGAAACAGGGTAGTCGCAGCAACCTGCTATCTTCCTCTGTCAGACAATATGCAGCTGAGTAAGGAGCTGGGAACAAGGCATCGTGCAGGTATCGGTATTAGTGAGGTTTCCGACAGTCTGACCATAATAGTATCAGAAGAATCCGGTAAGGTGTCCATCGCAAAGGACGGGAAGCTGATCCGTAATGTGGATGGGGATTATCTGAGGACAAAGCTTAACGATGCCCAGAAAAAAACCGCAGAGGTTAAGAAGATCAAATTATGGAAGGGAAGATGGAAGAATGAAAAAGAAGCTGACTAGTAACATCGGTTTAAAAATTCTATCGGTCCTTCTGGCTGCCCTGCTGTGGCTGGTAATTACGAATGTGGATGATCCGGTCAAATCAAGGCCCTTCTCCAATGTTTTAGTAGAAATACAGAATGAAGATGTGATCAATGAACCGGATAAGATATATGAGATTATTGAGGGGGAGACGGTCAGTTTCCGGGTATTGGCAAAACGTTCCGTGGTTGACAACCTTACCTCCAATGATTTTAAGGTTACTGCCGATTTTTCAAAGCTGTTAAGCGGTGGTAATTCGGTTCTGATCGATGTAACCAGCAAAAAGGGAGAGGTGACAATCACCGACCTGAAGCCGAAGACGCTCACCATTCGCCAGGAGGAGATATCCAAGGAAGATTTTAAGGTAAATGTAGTCCAAAAGGGTGAAGTGACAGAAGGCTATTACGTTGGTGAAAAGACCGCAAGCCCCCTTATCGTCCGTGTGGACGGACCGAAAGGAAGAATTGATAAGATTAAAGAGGTCGTAGTTGAGGTCGATGTAACAGGAGCCTCCCAGTCCATGAACAGACTTGCTATACCGAAGGCCCTGGATGAGGATGGGAATGAGATTGATGCCTCCAAACTAGGCTTCAGCGCTGATTATATCCAGGTTAATTTGAAGCTTTATAAGACAAAAACAGTAGAGCTGATCGCAAAGACAGAGGGTAATCCTGCGGATGGATATGCTATGACCGGAATAGATTTTGAACCAAAGAGCGTTATGATAGCCAGTGAGGATAATGCTGCACTTGATAAGATCAATTATTTGCAGATCACTGAGAACATCGAGGGTGAGAAAACTAATCTTGAGAGAGATATCGATCTTAAGGAAGCGCTGGACCTGCCGAAGGGGGTCATTTTGGTAGGGGATAATCTGACGGTAGGTATGAATATTAAGATTGAGCGACTGGAAACGAAGGAAGTAACCATCTGGCCCAATGATATCGGATTGAGAAACAGGAAGGAAGGCCAAGTGGTCGGATTTTATACGACAGGCCCGATCAAGGTACTGGTGAAGGGGCCTTCAGAGGAGCTAGTGGGAATTGATCGAATCACCCTAAAGCCCTATATAGATTTAGCCGATTGTACAATCGGCGGTACATATGCATTGGTACTTGAGGCAGATTTGCCCGAACATACAGTTATCTATGATACACCAATGGTTAGCATTTTTATTACTTCATAATTATACTGATTGATAGGAGGTATCATATTGGTAAGTTCGAAGATTCGTATAGATATACCGAATGGGCTTCACCTGAGGCCAATCAGTGTTCTATGCAACAGGGCAATTGACTATAACTCCAAAATCACGATCAAAGCAGGGGATAAAACAGTAAATGCAAAAAGTGTATTGGGAGTACTGTCGGCCTGTGTAAAATTCGGGGATGAGATTGAGCTGGTCTGTGAAGGGCAAGATGAGAGGGAAGCTTTGGAAACAATCAGCCAAATGATACAGGACGGTCTTGGAGATGAGTTAATAAAAAAGTAGTTGCTATAATAGAATCTGAATGCTATAATTTAGGTCACATAATTTTATGTGACCTTTATTTTTATACATGCAAATGCATTTTATTCTATACAAGTCCCGCATACTTCGTTGATAGGACGGGAATGAGTAGCTGTTATTATCAGGTTTTATCTATGATAATAATATAAGATTGAACATACAAGACTGGATCTAGGGAATATAATATAAGAAACAACAGGCATTACGCTTCATTTAAATAAAAGGGTACTTTGGCGGTACATATGCCTGAGACTCTTTCAAAATATAAGGGAAAGGACTGATGACATTGGGACTCGCATAGACCATGCAAGTTTATTCATTGTAAAGCTGTATAGTGTGATATACCGACTCCGTAGTTAGTTGGATAACCGTAATCAATCAAAACTAATTAAGGAGGATCTAGTGATGTTAAATTATAAGAGATATCAGAGAAATCCGGTAGTCAGCCTTCCGGATAGGCAATGGCCAAATAAGGTAATAGGGGAAGCACCCATCTGGTGCAGTGTTGATTTAAGAGACGGTAACCAGGCTTTGATAGAGCCGATGATCGTGGAAGAGAAGATTGAGTTCTTTCAGCTTCTTGTTAAGTTAGGCTTTAAGGAAATTGAGGTAGGGTTTCCCTCTGCCTCCCAGATTGAATTCGATTTCTTAAGACAGCTGGTTGACCGAAGATTAATCCCGGAGGATGTAACAGTTCAGGTGTTGGTACAGTGCAGGGAGCATCTGTTAAAGCGTACCTTTGAAGCATTAGAGGGCGTGAAGCGTGCGATTGTTCACATCTATAATTCCACCTCAACACTGCAGCGGGACGTTGTTTTCCATATGAATAGGGAAGAAATCAAGCAGATTGCAGTAGAAGGCACAAGACTCGTTAAGGAATATGAGAAGGACTTCCCGGGAGAAATCATTCTGGAATATTCACCGGAGAGCTTTACCGGTACGGAAGTGGACTTCGCTCTTGAGGTATGTACTGCTGTTCAGGAGGTATGGGAGCCTACACCAGAGAAGAAGATCATTTTCAACCTTCCGGCAACGGTTGAGATGAATACTCCCAATGTCTATGCTGACCAGATTGAGTGGATGAACCGTAACTTTAAGAACAGAGAAAGTATCCTTTTAAGTGTGCATCCCCATAATGATCGTGGAACAGGGGTTGCCATTACTGAGCTGGCCTTACTGGCGGGAGCCGATCGGGTAGAGGGAACGCTTTTTGGCAATGGGGAGCGGACCGGTAATGTTGACATTCTTACTCTGGCTTATAATATGTTTTCCCAGGGCATCAATCCGGCACTGAATATCGGCAATATAAATGAAATTATCGAGACCTATGAAAGACTCTGTAAAATGAAGGTTCACGAAAGACATCCCTATGCAGGCAAGCTGGTATTTACCGCATTCTCCGGTTCCCATCAGGATGCAATCAATAAGGGTATCAAGGCAATGAGAGAACGTAACAGCTCCATCTGGGCCGTTCCCTATCTGCCGATTGATCCTGCCGATATCGGGAGACAGTATGAACCCATCGTCAGAATTAACAGCCAGTCCGGTAAGGGCGGTGTTGCCTTTATTATGGAAGCAAACTTTGGCTTCAAGCTGCCGAAGGCTATGCACAAGGAATTTGCAGATGTGATACAGGCGCTTTCCGAGAAGCAGGGTGAAGTTAGTCCTGAACAGATCATGAATGAATTCAAGGGATGCTATCTGGATAGGAAGGAGCCTCTGCATTTCAGAAAATGTAGGATTGAGGACCTGACGGACCTGGATGAATCCTGTAATACAAAGGCAAGTGTGACCTACACGAATGCTGGGGTTGAGAAGAGTTTTGAAGCCACCGGTAACGGTCCGATTGATGCAGTCTTAAGAGGCATTCAGAAGGAGCTGAATATCAGTGTGAAGATTCTCGACTACTCAGAGCATGCCCTGGCTGGCGGAGCAAATGCACAGGCAGCCGCATATATCCATATGCTGGATATGAATTCGGGCAAGACGACCTTTGGGGTTGGAATCAGCTCCAATATCACCAGGGCGTCAATTCGGGCAATCTTCAGTGCGCTGAATCGGTTGAACCTTAATGTAGGCTAACGAAGGAGCCTTTTTCGAGTATAGGGCTTCGAGTGTATAGGTATGACGAAGGAGCCTTTAACGGGTATAGGGCTTCGAGTGTATAGGTATGACGTAGGAGCCTTTAACGGGTATAGGGCTTCAAGTGTATAGAATGACGGTAGGTGAGCCATGAGACCTCCCACACACACTAGTGAGAAGACATAACACCGGATTTGAATGCTGCTATCGGACTGACGTCCGCTATCATCACACAAATCCAGCATCATGTCTTCTCAATAGTGCATTAAGGGAGGTCTATGGCTTCCTACCGTCATTTTGTAGGCTACGAGCCCTATACAATATAGCCATGAATTCGAGGATCACCTTCGACAGGTTATAGGATACGAGCGTTATATGAAAAGCCGTGAG
>JAEYRK010000054.1 GCA_023435645.1 Bacillota bacterium | reverse complement strand
ACCTTGTAGGAGTCAGTTGCTGCTAAAGGCTCGTTAGCTTCGAACTTAGCCTTAGACTGATAAGTCTTTGCAGTAATTGTATACTCGCCAGCCTTAGTTGCTGTGAAGATACCCTTATCATCGATGGTTGCGCCATCTGCAGGCTCTACTGACCATCTGGTGATTGCAGAAGTTACCTTCTTGCTACCAGAAAATGTTACGAAGCTTCTGTTGAAGTCATGAGCTACACCAACAGATACCTTGTCACCAGCAGGCTTGTTGGTGATGGATACTTCTTTGATGTTATCTCTAACAACAACGGTTGCTTTTGCTTCGCCAACCTCTTCACCGTCTTTGTCAACGATGAATACAGTTACTTTTGCAGTGCCAACGCCAGCAGCAGTTGCAACGCCGTTCTTCTTGTTGACTACTACTACGTCGTCGTTAGAAGACTCCCAGGAGTACTTCCAACCGGTTCCCTTTTTGGATACAATGTTGAAATTGTATTCGTCTTTGCCGTCTACGCCAAGATGTAAATACTTCTTGGTAGCATTGAGCTTAACCTTAGTTGCGGCAAAAGCTCCAGCAGCGGGTGCGACTACTGAAATGATCATCGCAAGCGCAATAACGAAGGACAATTTCTTAAAGAAATTCTTCTTCATATTCTTACTTCCTCCTTAAAAAATATGGTTTGGTATTATATTGTGCGTCCCTGAACCATTTTCATAAAGTTGGTAAACCCCCGAAATACAGAAAAGGAAACGCATAAATATAATCGTTCCAACAACAAGATGATTATAACAATAAAGGAAAAAAAGGTCAAGTCTTTTTATCCATACAAATGGATAATTTACCAGCTTCACTAACTTTCCCAACCGCTTAAAAATCCATCAGTCAGAAGATTATATTTTAGTCAAAATGCTTGCAGGGATAACCCCTTACTCCTCGCATTCCCCTCCCCTAAAAGCCCTTGCAGCCGATGTAGAATAGGATGTGACATCATCTGCTGCGAAAGCCTCGCAGTTTGGTTCCTGTCTCATTGCTTTGACTATGGTTCTATATTGCACCTTGTATGTGTCAAATTTATGTCATGCATTTGTCATAATTAGATTATTTTAAGAACTTTTTCGACGATATCCTGCATATCCTCCGTATCACATACCTTATCATGGAGTATTTCCGCCCCCTGCAGTTCTTCTACGGCTTTGGGAATTACTATCCCCGATACCTGCGACAGAAGCTTCGCCTGTTCATATTCATCCTCAGGTATTTCCTGTTCGCCGATGGCACTAAGAACGCTTTCGGCGAACTTAAAGGGGCTGGCAGTGGACACAATTACACTCTTTGTATGATCCCCGGTGGCCTCTGCATACCTGTGATATACGCTTGTAGCAACTGCGGTATGGGGATCAATCACATAACCGCTTTCTTGATATTCCTTGCGAATGGCTTCCTCTGTCTCGGAGGCGGTCGCATATCCGCCGATAAAATCCTTCAGGTTACTTCTCATCCGATCCGTAATCTCATAGACTCCCTGCGTGCTTAAGGCGCTCATCAGCTGGGCAGTCTTAACAGGATCATTATCCGCCACATGGTAAATCAACCGCTCCAGGTTACTGGATACCAGGATATCCATGGAGGGTGAGGTGGTCAGTATGAATGCTCTGTTCTTATCATAGACACCGGTTGAGAAGAAATCAAAAAGCACCTTATTCTCATTGGAGGCACAGATCAGCTGATTGATCGGAAGTCCCATTTTCTTAGCATAATAGGCCGCAAGAATATTGCCGAAATTGCCTGTCGGTACGACAAAATTAATCTTTTCTCCCTCTGTTATCTGTTTCTTCTTATATAATGTAGCATAGGCATATACATAATATACGATCTGAGGCACCAATCTGCCGATATTAATCGAATTTGCGGAGGAAAACATATAACCGGCAGCCTTCAATGCAGCAGCCAGTTCTTTGTTATGAAACATACGCTTCACTCCGGTCTGGGCATCGTCAAAATTACCGCGGATACCGACTACCGTGGTATTCCTTCCCCGCTGCGTTACCATCTGCTTCTCCTGAACACTGCTGACTCCATCCTTCGGATAGAATACGATGATACCGGTTCCCGCAACGTCAGCAAAGCCGGCCAGGGCTGCCTTGCCGGTATCCCCCGAGGTGGCGGTAAGAATAACGATCTCCTCCTGTACCTTGTTCTTTTTCGCCGCCTTCGTAAGCAGGTGAGGAAGAATGGATAATGCCATATCCTTAAAGGCAATGGTTGCACCATGGAAAAGCTCAAGGTAGCAGGCACTTCCCGTATTCCTTAAGGGAGCAATCTCAGAAGTATCAAATTTCTCATCATATGCCTTCGCGATGCAATCCTTAAGCTCGTCCTCGGTATAATCCGTTAGGAACAGCTTCAAAACCTCATAGGCCAGCTCCCTGTAATCCATAGTGGAGAGCTCCTCGATTGTTTTTGTCAATACCGGTATGGCCTCCGGTACATATAAGCCTCCATCCGGTGATAGTCCCTGCAGGATTGCCTGTGATGCAGTAACCCTTTGCTGCCCATCCCGTGTACTCTGATACATTAGGTTCATCGTCTTCATACCCCTTTGTGATTATTTTAGCTTATGGCAAATATAACATATAACAACTTCATGCACAATAGGGTTTATTGACAAAAAAGGACCGGCAAATGCCCGTCCTTTTCATCATTTAATTCAGAAAACAATCCTGAATTTCAATATCGTTGCCGCCCTATTTGTTTTTATAGAACTCATGTCCTCCATGCCGAAACAGCCACTCCAGGTTATCGTCAAACCATCGGGCACTGCTCTTCTTCGTTCTCTTGCGGGCCATGAAATATAAGGCTCCTTCGGAATAATCCTCGCCCTCAAGTGCTTTCTTTACTGCTTCCTTCGTTTTATCCGATATCTCGACTGACCAATATCTTTTATCCGATATCGGGGAGAACTGATACTCATCTCCTGACCTCTGAAAAATGACCTCTTCCACCGTATCAGGGAATTCGTCGTCCGCAATCCGGTTAAGCACGACATTGGCAACCAGAATACGACCTACCAAATCTTCTCCCGTAGCCTCCGCTTCTACGATCCGTTCCAGCATGGCTACCTCCTTCCCCGTCAGAGACAAGGCCTTCTTACCGCTGTCAGGGGCAACCGAGAAGCTCTCAACTGCTTCCTCAGGAGCTTCCTCCGCCCCCAGCAGGGTTGCCTGATAGGCTTCCAGCTCTGCCATATTCATTAGCACAGCGTTATATTCCTCGTTGCTCATTGCATATCCCAGCAGCCAGTTTGTATCATCCGATCCCTGGATGACAGGCTCTGCTTTCTTAACCGTGCTGCCAGCAATCCCATATGGATTAACAATAGCATTGTTTGTGACCGAAGCATATTGCTCCTTCGGTTCACCATAAGTCGCTTCGTAAGAATTATCGTTTATCTTTTCTGCCTTTGATCTGGAGCCGTAGAATACATCCGACCCGAAGAACAATAATGCAGCAGACAGTACATAAGCAGCCGCCACCATGAAGATTCCATGCTGTGCTTCATGCATTTTATTCTTTTGAAGAAACGAATTTATCATTGACATAATTCTTTCCTCTTCTTTCTCTGTTGATTGGTATTATTTGGTACCCTAGCTAATGCTATTCTGCATTATAAGTCAATCGTTTTTTTGATGTCAACTACATAGAAGCAATTTCGTTAATAACAACGAATCTGTCATACCATATTTTACCTATGGACGTTATTTGTTACAATACAAGCATGATTTCCCTTCCATGTTTTGTCTATTTTATACATGATAATTTTAACAAATTGTTAATTATATATTAAATATTTTACGCCTCTCCTTCATTCTTTATGCATATTCTACATGAATAGTACGTATTTTAGCCAGTTTGACGGTTTGTAGTCTCGAAATACCATGTAACATTTTGTTAATAATTGTATGCAACCATTGAACTCATCGTCGAAATTTGTTATGATGAGACTGGGTGAAGTACAACCCTAAAGATGCTTCCCATCGTACGATTTAATTCCCTTAACAGGAGGTGGCGGAATGAAGCAGGGCGTCTATATGGCAAAGAAGAAGAATGGGCAGACCTATTTCAGATCCTCTGTTACCTATATGGGAAAGCATATCAGCCTCGGAAGCTATCCGAAGGAGGCTGAAGCTCATAAGGCTTATCAGCTGGCGTCTCAAATTCTTTCTTATGATAGCCAGATGACCCTCCACGATTATCCTGACGGCTGTATCCTTTCCTTTCATAAATGGATTGTGCTACATAACTTCAGGGACAATAAGATTTATTTCAAGAATCCGATTTATCTTAAGAAGCGTTATTTTCTCTATTATCTTGACAGGAATACCCCCATGAAGTTTGATGTCGATGACCTGTTTTATTACGCTCATCATAAAATAATGCAGCGGGGCGGCCATCTCTTTGTTTCTGATTACGGGATGCAGCTCAGCATTCTATCACGCTACAGCATTAAGAATTATGCTGTTTGCGGAAGGGACTATGTATTTGTGAATGGGGATCCTACTGATTTCAGATATGCGAACATTGAAGTGATTAACCCTTATCACGGAGTAACGAGATACCTCCGCAAGGGCCGTCCTGTCTATCTGGCAAAAATCCATATCAACGGCGATTACCTGATCGGCAGATATCAAACAGAGGAAGAAGCAGCCATTGCATATAACAAGGCTGCTCTAGTGTTAAGAGAAAGGGGCGTTATGAAGAAATATCCTCAGAATTATCTGGAAGGGATGGACGAGATTGCCTATGCTTCTCTCTATCAGAGACTGAGGATCTCTAAGAAAATACTGGAATACCAAGTTTGAATTTGTTAACAATGTTTTAATTTTATAAAAAAGACTACCTTTCTTCAGATTTTATGTTATAATATGGGTATATTTTTTCTTCTTCCGTTTTCATAGTTTCACAAACTGAAGCCACCGGTAGCTCCAGCAAGTGCATCGGTACATCCGGAATGTACTGACTTGTTTGGACTATCAGTGGCTCAATTTGTTTTTGGAGTATTCGGTAAGGTTACGGTAAATACGGTTCCCTCCGCACCGCTCTCTGCCCTTATGGTTCCTCCGTGCATTTCCATTATACTTTGGGCAATTGCCAGGCCAAGGCCGCTTCCGCCTGTCTCACTGGAACGGGAGCTCTCCACCCGGTAAAAGCGCCGGAAGATAAGCTCCAGATCCTTCTCCGGAATGATATCTCCGAAATTCGTAACGGATATCACAACCCCCTCTTCGCTTCTTTTTAGGTCAAGCCTGATCTCCCCGCCATCCTTCCCATACTTAATCGCATTACTGATCAGATTGGCAAAGGCTCTGGCCAGAAGATCTCCATCCGCCTTCACTATGGCACTGCTATGGCTGGTTCTGAACTCATAGTCCAGTCCGTTGTCCGTAAAGCTGGGGTAGAATTCATCCAGCAGCTGATTCACCAGCTTCACCAGGTCTACCTCCGTATAAGAGGGCTTTACCTCACCGAAATTAAACTTGGTGTAGGTAAACAGATCCTCTATCAGCTTCTCAAGCCTCTTTGATTTACCAAAGGCAATCTCTACATATTTCTTTCTGGTATCCTCATTCAGCTGCTTGGAGGAAACCAGATCCAGATAGCCAATGATCGAGGTCAGGGGAGTCCGCAGGTCGTGGGCAACACTGGTAATCAGCTCATTCTTAGCATATTCGCTTCTCCGTTCATTCTCCATGATTTTTTTGATATCATCCGCCATCTGGTTCAGCTTATCCGCAATCAGGGCAAATTCATCCTCATTTCTGATGGTAATCTTATAATCCAGGTTCCCTTGGGATATCTCATTGATTCCTTCAGAAATCTCTTTGATATAGATGATGAATTTTCTGGTAAGCAGCAAAAAGTATATGATGAACAGGGTCACACCAACCAACAGGGTGACAACAGCATACAGAGCTGTTCCTGCTCCGTTCAGATTAAACCTGCCTCTGCATATAAGATATAGACCGATATGCGCAACAGCCAGAGTAAGCAAGGTATAGAGCAGACTTAGCAGGCTATACAGTACAATTTCAAAGCGAAAGCTTTTAAATATACTATTGTTCAATTTTGTACCCCACTCCCCACACGGTTTTTATGATTTTAGCATCTCGGGAATCCATCTCAATCTTTTCTCTAATTCTTCTGATATGTACCATTACGGTATTATTGGCCTCGTACATCTTCTCGTTCCATACCCTCTCAAAGATATCATCCGTGGAAAATACCCTGCCCACATTACTGGCCAGAAGATAGAGAATATCGAACTCAATCGGTGTCAGCTTAACCTCCCTGCCATAGGCGGTTACCCTATGGTTTTCCCGGTTAATCGTCAGATGATCCAGGATGATTTCCTTGTCCTGCTTATCGTCATGGGAATTGGGATTAAGCTTTGTATATCTTCTGAGCTGTGACTTTACCCTGGCTGTCAGCTCCAAAGGATTAAAGGGCTTTGTCACATAATCATCGGCTCCTGCTCCCAATCCGATAATTTTGTCCAGATCTGTAGATCTGGCACTCAGCATGATAATCGGAATTGCACTGCTTTCGCGAATCTTAGCGCAGAGGCTAAGGCCATCCATACCCGGCATCATAATATCCAGAATCACCAGCTTGATCTCCTCGGAAGCAATCATCTGCAAGCCTTCCCTGGCTGTATAAGCCTTCCACACCTTATATCCCTCACTGACCAGATGGATCTCCACCAGCTCTGCGATTTCCTTATCATCGTCAATGACGATAATTCCCGTCTGTTCCATCATCGTTGCCTCCCTTCCTACGGATTATGTGATGCTGTATGTCATTTATTATCCTTATCTTATCATAACTCAGAAAGAATTTCTTTACTTTTTTCTTAAATTATAAGCTTGATCAG
>JAEYRK010000046.1 GCA_023435645.1 Bacillota bacterium | reverse complement strand
AAAACCCCTGTGAGAAAGCACATCATTTATACCAAGGATTAAAGCCCGAGATCCATACCAATACCATAACGGCTGACGATGTTACCTGGACAATCCTACCTTATGTGTATATGCAATACGGCAATTAAGGGGATAACAGTGTTGTCAAAATAATACCTTCAGGAGGGTGACAATGATACGAGCAGTAATTTTTGATATGTTTGAAACACTGATTACGCACTATCAAAGTCCATTATATTTTGGAAAACAAATGGCAGAGGATGCAGGTATTCCGGAAGATACCTTTTATTCTCTTTGGCATCCGACTGAAGATGAACGCTCTGTGGGGAAGCTAACCTTTGAGGAGGTAATAGAGAGGATTCTACGAGTGAATCATTGTTACTCCGATCAGCTGTTAATGAAAATCGTAGATAAACGTATTGCGGCAAAGGAAGAATGTTTTAAGCATTTACATTCAGAAATTATTCCGATGCTTTCAGCATTGAAGAATAAGGGATATTCAGTCGGGTTAATCAGTAACTGTTTCTCGGAAGAAGCAAAAGTAATCCGAGGAAGCGAGCTATTTCCATATTTTGATGCTGTTTATCTTTCCTACGAACAGGGAATTCAAAAGCCGGATGAGGAGATCTTCCTAAAATGTATGGATGACCTTTCTGTGAAGCCAGAGGAATGTCTCTATGTCGGTGACGGAGGCAGCTATGAATTGGAGACCGCCAGAAAGCTTGGGATGAAAGCAGTTCAAGCAGCATGGTATCTACAAGAAGGAACAACACAGCCTTCAAAACGAAAGCAGGATTATCTCCAGTTAGAAAAACCGTTTGATGTGGTGAACTTGATCCAGTGAGTTACACCAACAGCGACGATGTATTCTTTCTTAGGGAATAATTTTATAATAATAAATTCAGGAAAGCCTTGATTTCTTAAGGCTTTTTTTGATTCAATGACAGATTTTTTTAAAGTCGAGGCGGTTTCTTAATTATTTAATTGGAAAGAACAGAGGAGGATAAGGAGATAAGTAATATTCATTTACTTTAATTTTATTTTATTATTTCAGGATGAAATGATATAATAGGGTGTGGTTTATAATGGAAACAACAAGAAGAAGGAGATGCAAGTATTATGTTGCTGAAGAACAGCCTAAAGCAAATAGGTCGTACGAAGGTCAGGTCAATTACCTTCCTGCTCTTAATTATATTTGCAGTTACTTTCCTGACACTTAGCATTAATCTGTGGTGGGCAAGTAATAATAATATGAAGGAATATGAGAAGGTATTTACAACCTTGGGTATCGTGAATCAGAAGGAGAATGTACTCAAGGCTACCGCATATTGGGATAATGCCGTACAGGACTATAGCTATTATGATGATCCAGTCTACGATTCCATACTACCCATCTCTTTATTAGATTTTCCAGGTGCGAATTATTTAATCCCTCCACAGCAGAGACCTTTCTATATGGCATACTCTCCAGGTATATTACCTGAACCGGAAGATCGTATGCAGCATCGAAGAGCTGGCTGGACCTACACCATTGAATTCATCCCGTATGAGGATATCGTACCGAATAAACCGGTCAGAGTACAAGTGAGCAGAGTGTTACGCGGAACGGTTAAGGTTGGCGATGATGTTTGGGTATGTGATCATAATAACAGAGCTCCCGATCAGCTAGAGGCAGGACGGCGCTATATTACTTCAGGCTTGTATCTAATTAATCAACATCCAAATCCGGAGCCTAAAGCTTATTATGAATTATGTATGTATCTCAGTATTGAATCAAGCCAGATGGATAAGCAGGGTAATAAATTGTCAGATGACTTGGGTGATAATATCAAATGGTATGAGGTTCCTGACGGCTTTTATGATACTGATATTGGGAAGAAACTACTCGCTAATGTGGAAGCAGATGACCGTTATATCCTTAATACGATCCCGGTAATACCTACAAATAAGACAAAGCTTTTAATGGAGTTTCTGCAGGGAGAAGCAACCATAAGAAAGGGTCGGGATATTACACAGGAAGAATATGAGACCGGTGCGAAGGTCTGCCTGATACCTGAAGGGTTAGCCGGAAGGAATGATTTTCAGGTGGGGGACAAGATCAACCTGCAACTATACTTAGCGGATTATAAAAGATCTGCCAGCCTTGCTTTTTCTCCTTCAGGCACTTCCACTTTATATTATAGCCTTCTTAATGCCAAAGGTGAACCCTATCCGGTATTTGAGAACAGCGATTATGAGATTGTAGGATTTTATTATAGTCCAAATAACACCCTAAATCCCACCGGTTATGAGATTGGTTACAATGTTGTAATCATCCCATCGAATTCTGTTAAGAACAGTGACGAGAATAATATCGCAGATTACGGACCTATGAAGGGATATACTACCTCGTTTCAGATACCGAATGGCACTATCAAGGAATATCTTGAGAAGTTCAATGCTTTGGGAATTGATAATCTGGAGATAGGCTTCTATGACGGTGGCTATGAGAAGCTAGCAGCCGGAATGAAGAATGTCAGACAGGTAGCGATTATCCTGATGGTGGTCAGTACAGTAACTACTCTGGCACTTCTATTATTCTTCATTTATATGTTTATCTCAAAACAAAAGAAGCGTACTGCGATTGAACGTTCCTTGGGGATGAGCAAGAAAGCATGCACAAAATCTATGTTGTATGGGATTCTAGGGGTGATTACTGTTGGTTCAATCTCAGGAGGAGTGATTGGTTTCCTTATTACCCGCTTTGTTATGCCCTCCTCTATAAGAGATAAAGCCAATATCTATATGACAGAGTTTAGTAATTGGATTATTAATACAGACAAGGTAACCATGACTAATACAGGAACAGCAGCTAATCTGCTTATCACCTTGTTGGCTTGTCTGCTGGTTATTCTGGTATCCTACGGATTGGCTTTATTGTACATACATAATAACCTGAGGACGGAGCCGCTGGCTTTGTTAAGTAAGAAGGAAGAGTAATACACTATTTCATAGAATAAGAGGTGAAAACCAGACATGTTTATCATGCATTTAATACGGAAAAATGCCATGAAGCATTGGAAGAAAAGTATCCTTTCCGTGTTGATCTCCCTTGTCATCATACTGTTTCTGCTTCTGTACCTACAGAATATAGAAAGCAATCAGACCCAGCTCATAAAACTTGGGCATACGATACCGGTAACCGGCTGGGTCAGTAATATTGACGGCAGTCAGGTAGTCGGCCTGGAGATAGGCTTTGATAAGGTACATCAGGTTCTTGACACCAATATGATTACAGATGCTGTGATCACTGCACAAGCCTACGGCAGGGAGACCGATGCCACGGAGATAGACAGGATGCTTCCGCCGCCGATAACTATTATCGGAGCAAATACATTCTCAGCCTTTACTGCATTTTCGACAGAGGATGTTACTTTTTTCTCCTCCTATGATGAGAGCTTTCTCAATGGGAACGAGGAGGTCTGTGTCCTGCGGAATACCTACCTGAAGGAACGTAAGCTTAAGCTTGGTGAGGAATTTGAAATTGAGATGTATGCACCGAAATATAATGATCAGTTAGGCTTCTCCTTCACCTATGAGTGGATGGGAGTCAAAAGACTTAAGATTATCGGTAGCTATACAACAAATACAAATAGCCCTTACGGGGACCTGCCGTACATCATAACTCCGATGAGTTATATTGAACATATCTATGACGGTTCAAGAGAAAAACCCAAAGCTAGTTCCATGCGCTTTTCGTTGAAGGAACCATTAGGGATTAATGAATTCAAGTTAGCAATGCAGCAAATAGGTTTCGTATCGGTAAATATATCAGGTGGAGCTTCTCATAATGGCAAAGCATTATCCATGAATGATCAGACCTTCATCCAGGCAGCCACACAGCTGAAGGAAAGTCTCACCATGATGAAGAGCCTGGCGCCATTAATCTTCATCATAGTAGCTGTCATTGGATTTATTGCCTCCTATCTGCTCATGCAAAGCAGAAGAAATGAATTTGCAATTATGCGTTCCCTTGGTACCAGTAAGAAGAGATGCTTTATCATAATATTCTTAGAGAGTATGATGCTGGTTATGATCGGTAGTATCCTAGGTAATGTCGGAGCGCTGATCATTGTCAATGTAAGCCCTCTTATGACAAGTGTTATCCTTGGTTCATTCCTGATCACCTATCTTCTGGGAACGACCATTGCATTATTCTTATTAAATCGTTTTAGTGTTATGGAAATTCTGACGAGGACAGACTAAGGTGTGCTTTAAGAGATGCACAGAAAGGAAATCTATCACAAAAGCTATAAGTAGTATTTAAAGTTACTCAAGAAGGAGATCATATGATGAAGAAACCTCATTATTACATAAGTTGGTTTGACGACACAATGCCTGAACCTGTGGTAGAGCTTATACGCAGCGATCTGACCAATAATAAATCGATTGTATCAATATGTACAAACCCATCCGAGCATGATTACAATGATAAGTTTGTCGGTGAGGTAATTGCCGAGTGGCTTAACCCGGTGGGTATTACCTTTGATGAATATTATTTGATTGACTATCGGGTGACAAAGGAAAGAGCACAGGAGTTGTTGAGAAGGGCTACCGTCATTTTCCTTCATGGTGGGAACCCAAGTTCACTAAATGCTTTTTTAGTGGAATATGAACTGCCTATCGCTATTAAAGAAAGCAATGCCGACGTTATTATGGGTGCCAGTGCTGGTATGATGAATATGGGTATGCATTGGGTCTCCGACAAGTATATAGAAAAGAGCAGTAATGGTAAAATAAAAGCAGGTACAATTTATAACGGTCTTGGGCTTGATAATATTGCAGTTAGAGTTCATTATAATCCTAATGATGTCGAGGAAGATCCCATTGAAGATGAGTTTTTTGCATTATCGCAAAGGATGGATGTGTATGCGGCGTGTAATGATAGTGTTATTCGTTCAGAAAATGGAAAGCTTCAATTTTGGGGTGATGTATATTCATTTTCCGACTCAAAGATAATAAAGATGGAAACAGTGTAAAACCTTTGTGAGGTGTATTTTATGGGACAGATAGCAAACCAAATGGCTGCGAAATTATTAACTAATATGATTAAAAAAATTAAGGAAAACAGAGAAGGTAAGAAGAAAGCAGCTGACAAGAAGCATGAACAAAAATAAAAATATTCAATGAGACAACACAAGAAATGACAGAGTAAAACATTAAATTGCGGTACATCTATTATCCATAAATTTTAGGTTTATAGAATGCATAATCAACTAGGGGCATTGACATCTGTTCCGGTCTTAACTGGATTTTCTTTCAGGTATCCGCTAACCATTTCTCATAAAATAAACCTCTAAACTGAGTAATTTTATTTTACATCAGTTTAGAGGTTTACACATACTTTGAGATGCTCCCGATTATAAAATTAATATATAATCAAATGAATTTCTGTTCGGTAGTACAATGCATAGTACTATATTATTCTGAAGTATACAAATAACTTCT
>JAEYRK010000005.1 GCA_023435645.1 Bacillota bacterium | reverse complement strand
CGATATTTACTCATGAAAAAGTTTGGTGGAATAATAGTGAAATTTTTATTGATGAAATGTTTATAACTCCGGCATATCAAAGACAGGGATATGGGGCAGAACTTTTACAGACTGTTGAGAGTTATATGAAAGAACATAAGTTAGCAGGCTTTACCTTAACGACAAATCGTTTTGCTCCTGCACCAAATTTCTATAGAAAAAATGGATTTGTAGATTGTGACCATGTGTTATATATGGGGAAAGAAGTTTTATAGTATCTGTAGGGTTGATTATTAACCTGAAGAGTATTCAAGAAAACGAGAAGCACTTTCATTAGTGATGAAATCATAGAGCACCCTATCATGTAAAGCGGTAGGGTGCTTTTACTTGCTAGGTTGCAACTGCCAGTTGCTTAAGTTCAAAGCCGATTTGCTTGAATGCAACTGCACCAAATGTTAAAATAAATATAGAAACAGGAGGTGATCATTATGACATTTGGAGGAAAACTTCAATTATTAAGAAAACAAAAGGGGATGTCCCAGGAGCAGCTTGCTTCACAACTGTCTGTATCAAGACAGGCTATATCAAAATGGGAATTAGACAGTTCTTTGCCCGATACCGATAATGTTATTCAACTAAGTAAATTATTCGGGGTATCAACTGATTACTTGCTTAAGGATGAAATCGAAAACGATGCAGATATTCCTGCTGTAATAATAAATGAAAATGATAGTAAGGCAGAAATGAACTTAAAAAATTCATCTATTATTGGAATTGGGATAATGGTGATAGGTTTTTTAATCTCCTTAGTTGCTTGGAGAACATACCAAACAGAAATAGCAGTAAGCATTGGAATTGTTGTACAAATATGTGGAATCATTATTTTTGAACTGATGCTAAGCAAATGTAGTATTTCAAAAAAACTCACTGTAAAAAGAAGATTTTATGCTATCTCATCATGGATCATATGTCCATTTATTGCATTGTTCCTGTCACGTATAGCATTAGGGATATATCCAAAGCCATATTCACATTGGACAGCACTGATTGCTCCAACGATTATTTACTTTGCAATTTGTGTTACCACTACTTTTATTATGATCATGATAAAAACCAATGCAAAGGAGCAAAATCAACATATTTCATAGTGTACATTTTACAAATATTTGCTTATCACTATATTTTCATTGAAAACCACACAGGCAGTTCGATCAACTTGATTTCTCGCAGCAGGCAAGTAATGGATTAGCATCAATGTGCTATGGAGAATATTACAATAGCAGACAAAAAATGAAAATAATTGTTGTTATGTTCTTGACAATTATAGATTTGTAATATATAGTAACCTAAAAGCAGCGAGGCGGTAGCCTTGTTGCTTTTTTTAATTCATACTGGACATGCGAGGGAGGAAATGAGGATGAGAAGACATAAGGAGCTAATGAAAATTTCAGAAGAGGCATTTAGTATACGATGTCAAACAAAACAAATGCTTAGTGGTAATCTGGACATAAATATCGAAACAGATCATTTTATGTTTTTAGAAGACTTAGCAGAGGATATTAATCAAATCAATAGTAGCTTTAATGCCTACATAAACGAGATATCCCATATATTATCTCATCTGTCAGTCGGTAATATGACAGTTGCCTTTTTAGAGGATGTCCTTTATCAGGGGGATTTTTTACCAATAAAAAATGCTCTTCATAAGATTCGACATTCTCTGAATTGTTCCTTCGAAGAGATTCATAAGCTATCCATGGAGATAGATGCTATGAGTAATCAGGTTGAGAGGGATTCCTCCTTATTGGCGAAAAATACGACGGAACAGGCTGCTTTGATTTCTGATTTAACATCAACGATATATGACATTACGGACAAAACGGTGCATAATGCAGTAAATGCAAAGGCAGCTGCGAAAACCGTTGAAGCGATAACAAAGGAAACTGAAAATGGCAGAAGTTATATGAATCATATGCTATCCTCCGTGGATAAAGTAAAGTTCTCCATCGATGATATATCCAATGTCATTGAATTAATCAATGGAATTGCTCAACAGACCAGATTGTTAGCTTTAAACGCATCGATTGAGGCCTCAAGAGCCGGTGAGTCAGGACAAGGGTTTTCAGTAGTTGCCAGTGAAATTCATAAACTGGCACAGAAAAGTAGCGATGCCGTTGGACAAACTACGAAGTTAATTAATAATAGTATAGCTGCAGCCGATGAAAGTGCAATAATCACGAAAAAAACCGTAGAAAGCTTTAAAAACATACATGATTCGATTGAAGGAGTAACCGGCTTGTGTAATGAAATAGCAGAGCTATCCAATATACAGGCTGAAAATCTGAAGGAAACATCAGCGATCATTACCAATATATCAGAGGGAATACAGAGTAATGCTGCTTATGCTCAGGAAAATAGTGCAGGAGCAATGAGTTTGTCGAATATATCTGCTCATTTGAAGAAGGTCCTTCAACGTTACCGGCTAAGAGGACAAGAAAATGTACTGGTAACTGATCATACTATGGAGGAGGAATCTACACGAGAGCTAACCAACAAATTAATATCAAAGTTATTTTATGCAGCTAATACCCAGGCGATAGACACGATACTGGAAACGGATATTCAAAATCAAAGGGATGTTGAATGTCTGTATGTAATTAATGGAGAGGGTAAGCAATTAAGTCATACGATTATGAATCCAAGGATCATGGTGGAGCAGGATGAGAATTTCAAACCCGCATTGCCCGGTGAGGATTACAGCTCAAAAAAATATTTCCGACAGGCCATGAAAAATAAGCAAGAATTATATACTTCCTTAGAATACATATCAAAGGCAACAGGAAATCTATGTAAGACAATTTCCTATGCATATCAGGGTATTGACAATGAATACTATGTGATTTGCATCGACCTACTGTGCAGATTTTAAAATAATACCCTGTCGTAAAATGATAGGGTGCTTTTTCCTTGCTGATATGATAAAGTAATCGTAATGGACAGAAATGAGCACGTACGGACAGGAGCAATTGCTTATGATTTGCTATTATTATTGCAAGGAGGTGATAGATATGGAATGGATGAAGTCATTAAATCAGGCAATAGAATATATAGAAGATAACCTTGCGGAAAACATTACGTGCGAGGATATAGCAGAACACATATATCTTTCTAGTTTTCATTTCCAAAGAGCATTTAGTCTGCTTACAGGGCTGTCAGTTGGGGAATATATCAGAAATAGGCGCCTATCCTTAGCTGGTCATGAGTTGCTGTCAGGTAATGGTAAGGTAATCGATATTGCACTAAAGTATGGATATGATACACCGGAAGGTTTTTCCAAAGCATTTACCAGATTTCATGGCATAACTCCAAATGAAGTAAAAAAGCATGGAGCCATTCTAAAATCTTTCAATCGCCTTATTCTAAAAATAATTTTGGAAGGTGGTAATAGTATGGATTATAGGATTGAGAAGCGAAATGCGTTTCAAGTGGTAGCAAAGACCAGGTATTTTAATGAAGAAACCTCAAAAACTGAAGTACCAAAATTCTGGGGTGATTATTTTCAATCGAAGCTTCATGAAAAAGTATGTGGAATGATGGGAATATGTGCTCAGGCTAAGGACAATGCCAAAGAGTGGAAGTATGGTATCGGATGTGAAGTGCCGTATGCAAAAGAAATACCCAAGGATTTTGAGATAATAGAGGTACCTGCATATACCTGGGCAATATTTACTTGTATTGGAGCGATGCCTGATGCGATACAAAATCAATGGAAAAGAGTGTACAGTGAATGGCTGCCTGCTTCAAATTATGAATTAATATCGGATTATGATATAGAATTTTATACAGAAGGCGATATCGATAGAGATGATTATGTAAGTGAAATATGGATTCCAGTGAAAGAAAAGTAACATCCTTTTTCATTAACATTTGATTTATCCCAAATGAGTAAGTAATACAGATCGGCACCCTATCATAATGTGGTAGGGTGCTTTTGTGATTCTAAAGAATATGATTGAATTTGAATAGGCAAATATTAAACAAACAATTTGTTGTCCCTATTGGTTGACGATACCAAATATAAATATGTATGTAAATATTACCCCTGTTATGGTATCCTTTGTTTAGGTTGTAGCAACAGCAGTTGTTACTCATTTTTATATAATTTATATTAGGTGGTGCTGATATGTGTAAAATGAATAAAGTAGAGAATGTAACTGAGCAATACCAAAACGATGATCATTTGTCAATACGTATAAAACTGCACGCAAAACATAGCACGAATAAACAGGGATGGTTTCCATGGCTTTTTGAACACTACGAGTTTGCAGAGGGATATCGAATCCTTGAGCTTGGCTGCGGGAATGGAAATCAGTGGCAGGGTCATATCGACAGGCTTCCCACAGATAACACATTAGTGTTATCGGATTTTTCAGAAGGTATGGTGAAAATGGTATGGGAAAAATATTCATATCACAAAAATATTCTTTCGCAGAAAATTGATATACAGGAGATACCATTCCCTGATCATTGCTTTGATGTTGTGATTGCAAACCATATGCTGTATCATGTTCCGGACCTGTCAAAAGCCATTTCTGAGGTACATAGAGTGTTAAGAAGTGGCGGTAAATTTTATGCAGCTACAAACGGTAATGGCGGTATGAGAACGTATTTGCACCATGTCAGAAAGCTCATTCATCCCAATGCACCTGCTTTATCAGATGGTTTTTCTTTCAATCTTCAAAACGGAACAGAACTTTTAAGCAAATATTTTTGTGATGTGAAATGCTATCATTTTGAAGATTCCTTGCATATCACGGATACACAGGACTTGATTGACTGGATGAAATCAATGATTGCTATTTCAGATTATTCTGAGAGTGACTTCGATAAATTATACGATTATTTTGAAGCTATCAGAAGGAAGGAAGGAGCAATCGATATTCCGAAAGAGTTGGGATTATTTGTTTCCCTAAAGTAGTTCAGATGTACGATCTGGTGTAAGGAGTAAATAAAATTCATACTGATGGAAGCCGGCTTGACAGTAAATTGCGTCAAGACATTTTCATGTATGTGCTTGTGCTTCATGCATTTGTTTGTGTTTCATGTGTTTGATTCTGTATCATGTTTATGATTGATGGCTGGACTATTGCGTGATAAAGTGAGGATGAGATTAGCATTATATAACGGAGGATGGCAAAATGAAAGAGATAGATCATAAAATGAATCATTTGAATCATTTGGCTGAATTATTTACGATAGATACGAGTTGCATCTATTATAGCTGTATTTTAAATAACAGCATGGAAGGAAAGGTATGGGTTGACAATCTGGAAAACCCCTCATTTGCTGTTATTTGGTGTGAGTATCAAAAAGGCTTCCAACTAATGGGAAAGCCTGTAAAGAGATCGGAGTATAGCGATTTACGATTATTTTTTGAAACAACTATTTTCCAATTTTTAAAAGAAAAAAACATAGGCTATTTCGAGTGTGGAACTGATACGGAGGAGCTAACAAAAATGCTGTTTGAGATTTTTGACGATAAGAACATGGATTCAGAGCAGCAGAAGGTTCTTGGTCTGAAGCAAATCATATGTCCGGAAGAGGTTGAAAAAAAATTAAGTAATCAAATAGAAATAGTTGCAATCGATGATTTGTTTTTTGACAGAAAATATAACAATATGGAGTATGTTACGGATGAAATCATTGCTACCTGGATATCCAAGGAGGCATACTTAAAGAAGGGATACGGATACGCCGCTGTTATTGATAATAACATTGTAAGCCGAGCATTGGCTACATGCAGTTATAAGCAGCTTGACAATATTGGAGTTGATACATTGAAGGAACATAGAAGGAAGGGCTTATCCTCCAGATTGACTTATCTCACTTTATTAGAAGCAAGTAAGAGAAACAGAGAGAATGTTTGGGATTGTACGGAGGATAATGTAGCTTCTGAAAGAACTGCTTTAAAGGTCGGATTTGAGTTAGAAAGAACCTATACAGTGTGCTGGTTTAAAATTGCTTAAGGTGTCACCCTATCAGAAATGGTAGGGTGATTTTTTATCAGAGAAACATAGAGCTTGTTTTACGGTACTGCCTACATCTACCTATGAAATAGGGCAAACTTATCCGTACGGAAGTTCACAGAAAGATCTATAGAAGAAAAACTGAATGGAGCCTTGCCAATAAGTACTTGACACAAGCAAATGGAATACTTTGGTTGAAATGAAAGGGTATTTATATTAAAATCATAATGACAACAGTTGCCAATCATAAATCCTTTGGACTGGGATAAGTGAATATACGATAGGAATGAGGAGGTGTTTCAGTGTTGGTGAATTTACAAGGGATGATTGATTATCTGAATGAGAATATGCCTGACCCTGTTCCTCAATATATTTTAAAGAAGGAAATAATCCATAGTTCCTCCAAAGAGGTTGAATATAACAGGCTTAGAGGGTCAAAATGGTATCAGCAGCTGGCTGTGGAACAATGGGAGAACGGCTCCTGGGGTAGATTTCATACGCAGGATACAAAGTCACAGTTGAAACAGAGGTTTCCTACAACAGAATCTGCACTCAGACGGGCCCGGGAATTGGTATTAGACAAAAGTGATCCAATCATTGCGAAAGCGCTTCGGCTTATGGAAAGGTACCTACTGGGTCAAGAGGATTGGTTGGATACCAAGGAACATCATTATGGCTTTGAAACTGCATTTAGAACATTAATTGCAGCAAATCTATCTTTATTTGATCCAAAACATCCTTTGGTACTGACAAGGAAGGAAAGATGTGCTCATAATCTTTCCAAAGCCTTCCTACATGGTTCACTAAAGGAAGATATCTGGGAAGAGGAAAATAGAAAAAGCAATGAAATCTTATTGAAGCCATATATGGTATATATTATCTGGCTTCTGCAGGATAATGATTTTTTGGATGAGGCGAAGCAGAGGACTTACTTAGCGTATATCTGGAATAGAACAGAGGGTATTTATTATCGCACAAACAGTCCTTCATCAGCAATTGAATATTTGGAATCAAAAAACTTTCTCACATGGCTTTCTGGTTTAGAAGAGCTAAGCAATTTTTCCCTATTTCCTGAGTTTATGGGTATGGGAACATCGAAACATTTATTCAATGAAATTCACAGACTAATGGATCATGATGTTACCCTGCCGAATGCAGCTCCGCTATATGGCCATTATGCTGAATCCTGGACGAAAAAGAATGCTCGTAAGAATGATTTGATACTACGGATGGTAAGAATTCTTAGTCAATGTTAAGACGTACAGGGAAAATCATTCCTTTGATGTTGTGATTACAAATCACATGCTATATCACGTTCAGGACTTGTCAAATCCTTCTCTGAAGTACATAGAGTTAAAAGTGGCGGAAGAATTTATGCAGCTACAAACGGTAACAGCGGTATGAGAACATATTTGCATCATGTTAGGAAGCTAGCTCATTCATCCGCAAAAGTAATCTTCGCTCAATGGCCTCTTTATGGCAAGCAAAATCATATGAATAAAGGAATCCAAAACGTTCAATAGAATAGTAATAGCAAGAAATGAAGGAGCATCCTATCATGAAAAATGATGGGGTGCTTTTATTATTGTGTGAAGGGGGGATCAAGCGAATTACGGCCAAATGTAAGAATAAGGGATCAAAAAGGTACATTTTTATATTGACAACGTTGTCACACCGTGCTAACATATATCCATGACAACGTTGTCAAGCGTGACAACGAATATATGATAGAAGTGGAGAGTCATATGCTGTACTACAAAACACAGGATGGCGTAACAGCGGATATTATTCCGTACTATGAAAATGGTTTCTTTTATTTGTTTTATCTGCATGATTTTCGAGACATCAGCAATCAAGGGGAGGGGACTCCCTGGAGGCTGATCAGAACCAAGGATTTTGTTGAATATGAAGAATTTGGTGAAGTGATTCCGAGGGGAACGGTAGAAGAACAGGACCTATACATATTTACCGGTTCTGTTTATAAGGAGGCAGAAGGGAAGTATCATATCTTCTACACAGGTCATAATCCCCATCTGAGGAAAAAAGGTGAGCCGGAGCAGGCAGTGATGCACGCGGTTAGCTCCGACCTAATTCATTGGGAGAAGGTGAAGGAGGATACGTTTTATGCTCCTCGGGACGAATATGAAGAACATGACTGGCGTGATCCCTTTGTATATCTGGATGAAGAGAAGAACCGCTACCTAATGCTACTGGCAGCCAGGTTAAAACAAGGAGACAAGATAAAGAGAGGCTGTACCGCCCTATGCTCCTCCCTGGATCTGAAGACTTGGAAGGTAGAAGAACCCCTATGGTCTCCCAATGCTTTTTTTACCCATGAATGTCCCGATTTATTCACGATGAATAGAGAGAAGTATCTGATTTATTCTGAGTTTACTGACCGATGTGTGACAAGATATCGTGTGTCGGATATTGAGCAGAACTGCTGGAAGTCAACCGATGATGATGCCTTTGACGGTCGTGCCTTTTATGCAGCGAAAACTGCATCGGATGGTAATAGGCGGTATGTTTTTGGCTGGGTTCCGACCAAAGCAGGGGAGAATGATAATGGTGAATGGCAATGGGGTGGGAATTTAATGGTTCATGAGGTGTTCCAGAGAAAGGATCGCTCCTTAGGCTGTAGAATCCCTGAAACAATTAAAAAGCATTTTAAAACCCTCTGCTTCTCGGAGAAAGTCATTAGCTGCAGCAATGAACAAGGCTTTGCAGTTGATACCTTAACCAAGGTGGAAGCCGATGCTTATCGTATCTCAGCGGATATGATCATCTCCCATAGCCATGTAAACGCAGGGATTCTATTAAGACATGATGCAGCGGAGGACTTTGCTTACGCCTACAAGTTTGAAACGAGTAAGAATAGAGTGGCGTTTGGACTGCTACCAAATACTCCCTGGGGCAGAGCTAATTTTACAAATGTAGAACGACCGGTTCAGTTAATATCCGGTACAAGATACCATTTGGATCTTGTAGTGGAAGGTGATGTATGTGTGCTGTATCTGGATGGGGTAGCACTATCCTCCCGTATGTATGTTAAGAAGGACGACTGGATCAGCATATACTCTGAAAATGGAGAGGTGCGATTAGAGAATGTGGAGGTATTTACGGTCTAAGCACGTGATAGGAAGGAACTATAAAGGGGTGTTGCTTTTTGTAGCACTTATCCTACTTGCGGTTGTAATAACTTTTTTCATAGAAGGGAAATTTCAGAAGGTGGTAAGAATGGAAGAAAAGCCTTTAACAAAGGATTTTAAGTTAGGGAAGCTGATTACACCTGACAAGGAGACGGAACCGAAATTACATTATATCGGTAAGAAGGGATATTTTGGTGACGCTCATCCTGTATATCATAATGGGAAGTGGTATGTTTATTATCTGGAATTACCCTTTACCACTAAAAATCGTGGGGCCTTGGAAGGGGTAAGACAGGGACTTGCCATTTCAGAGGATCTGTTTCACTGGGAGGAGGTGAAGACCACCATCGATACCTCCCGAAGCTGGTGGGCAGTTGCCAATGCAGAATATGAAGGAGAGCTGTACTCCATGTACAATGATGTAATCGGCAATCGTGGATACGGAATCAGTAAAACGGCAGATTACATCAACTTTACCGAACAGGGTCTGGGATTTCCATATTCTTCGGTGCCCTCTACCGATCCCAGAGATCCGAGTTTGTTCTATGATGAGAAAAATAATGAATACTGGTTTTTGTTTTCCGTGAAGCAAAACCCCGAGCTGTACAATAATGCTTCCTCAGAAATTTATTATTCGAAAACAATGGACTTTGTAGACTTTTCGCCACCGGAATTGTTATTCAGCCCCGGTAATTCCAATGTCCCGGAATGTCCTGAGTTATTTCAAATGGGTGATTATTATTATCTGCTGGCAAGCTGGGGAACGAAGAGAGTCGGGCAAGTCCGCTACCGTTATTCCGATAATCCGAAGGGACCGTGGAAGAGATTTCCTGTAGATACCTTGACCTCAACGGAGGAGATGGCTCCCAACTCGGCACAGGGAGACGGCAAAAGGATAATAATCGGCTGGATACCGACCTATGTCAACCGTACAGATGGAAATCCATATCAATGGGGTGGTCATATGGCCTTCCCGAAGGAAATCTATCAGACGAAGGACGGAAAGCTGCGGACAAGACTGGCGGTACCGGAGGAACTATTAAGAAAGGAACATCTCTACCGCTTTGATGGAAATGCAGCTTATGTCAGAGGTGACGGCTTCGCGCTGGAGGGACAGACCTTACGCCACCTGAAAAATCATGATTACGGAGAGCTGTGGTTTGAAGGTGAATATATCAACTTTGATCTGGAGATGGAAGTAGCTCTTGGGGAGGATAGTGCAGGGTTTGGTGTTGTTCTCAAAACGGGAAATGAGAAGTTTAACGGGTATGAGGTTTTCATCGATCCCATTACCAAAGAATTGATACTCAGAGAGCACTTTGAACGTATGGACAAGATAGCCAGTATACCGATAGAGCTCCAGTATAACAAAGCGATGAAGCTTAGAGTCATTACAGATGGCAACATCATCGAGATTTATCTGGATGATCAATTTGCTCTATCCGGCAGAATACATAAGTTCACTTCTGTGAATAAGCTGGGTGTGTTTAGCGAATATGGAAGCTTTGAGGCTAATAATATCAATATTTATTCTTTGAATAGGGAGTAGGTGAAAATGATTAAGAAAAAATGGGTTAGGTATAGTACATGCATGATGGGACTGCTGATCGGGCTTTTCCTACTGGGTGGCTGTAAAAAAAGCGAATCTCCTACGGAGAACAATGGGGAGCTTGGCAGTGAGAAAAAGGAGGAAAGGAAGGAGGACATGAAGCAGGAGGACAAAAACAAAAAAACGGAGGAAGTTATGCTTCATTATATCTTACCGGAAGAATATGAGAATCGTTATATTGGGGACGTGCATCCATTCTATGATGAAAAGTCATCCACATGGTATATGTTTTATCTGGAAACCGGAGGTAGATTTCATTCGAGATTATTGACCTCTCAGGATGGGATCAGCTGGAAGCCCAAGGAGTTATCGATTAAAAGCTTTATGGAGAATTATGCTGTCCTTGGAATTACGGAGAAAGCTGGAAAATATTACTCCTATTACGGAGACTATCACACCAGCGTGAGCGAGGATTTGATCACCTGGGAATATGCAGGCAGTAGTTTTCAGGCATATCAGGACAAGGAACAGTTCCCCGGTGGCAGCCGCGATCCATATGTTGCCTATGATGAAGCTACGGACCGATTCTATTCCATAGCCATCAATTATCCGAAACGAGTACCGTCTGAAAATATCTATATCTCCAATCTGGCAATTGGAAGAACGAATTCCGGAAGTCTGGAGGATTGGAGCAAGGAGGCAAAGCCGGTATTTGCTGAGAACAGGGATAAGCATGATCCGGAATGCCCACAGCTGATAAAAATCGGCAATAGATGGTATGTCTTTACCAGCTTCTATGGCTATTCCAATCATGGTGTCGGGAAATTAGCATATCTCATCGGAGATGAGAACGTAGACCCTTATTCGATGGATTGGACAAAGAAGGAAATTAATTATCTTACCAGTGAGGATTTATGTGCAGCCCAGATCGTGAAAAAAGGAGATCAGTTTTTCCTATTTGGATGGCTACCAAAAGAATATGACGGAGGTTTCTGGGGCGGGCATATTAATCTGCCGACAGAGGTTTATCAGCTGGAGGACGGTAAACTGGGAGCGAGAATGGCAAAGGACATCACAGAGCTTCTTCGAGGAGCACAGTATTTTGCTCTGGAGGAGTCAGTTACCCTTACAGCAGAGAACAGCTATGAATTTACAGCAGAGAAAAGATCTGATTTACAGATTGACTTTTTGATGAAGGATGAGTCTTTTGGTATCAACTTTGTAGATAAAAAGGTAGCAGTAAATATAACAAAGAAAGAGGGATATCACTTAGCAACAGTTACCTTTAATCATTTAATCCTAAGCGAAATCATGTTAGCTGAGGAGGACTTGCTTGACCAAAATACTGTTAGAATCCTTACGGAAGCCGATATGCTGGAAATTTATATCAACGACAAATATTATTTACCGGCCAGAGTTGGCGTAACTATGGGGAGGGATAAGGTTGTCGTAAAGAGTAATAGTGCAAGCGTTACGAATATAGAAGCGTTTCATTTAAAAACTAGGTCGGAACTACAAAAATAGGGAGGATTTTATATGAAGAGAAAGCTTGTAAGCTTAGGTTTCATTATTTTTCTTATGGTAAATATGGTTGGCTGTGCAGCCAACAAGGAGACCAAACAAGTAGACACAACATTTCGCATAGCAAAGACCTGGGATAAGACGGGGATACGAAATCATTATCATGGTGGCTCCAATATAGGTGCCCTAGAATGGCTGGCGGTAGAACCATTAATTCAATATGTAAGATCCACCGATGAGCTGCATTATCTATTGGCGGAAAGTGTGGAGCATAAAGCAGACTCCACCTCTATGATCCATATTCGTAAAAATGCAAAATGGCAAAATGGAGATGACTTTGTTGCTGAGGATGTCATGGCCTTTTATCATATCAACTTTGTTGAGCTAACGAATTATCTGGCGAAACCAATTGAAAAAGTGGATGACAAAACAGTGAAATTGACCTGGAAGAGCTGGATGGAGCCGAACGATATGGTGAAAACCTTATTAATCGCTGTTCAAAAGGTGGGCTCCGTCAAATATTCAGAGTTTAAGGATTATGTTGACAAATGCCAGGAAATCCTGCTGAGTCAGCCGGATGCAGAAGAGGGCTATGTAGGCTGGGCACCTTTTGGAAAGGCCATACAGCCGGAGGCTGATGAGGCGTTTATGGCGAACTACAATGGCTTTAAAGCCTATAACCCTGCCTGGTTTGTGGCTACAGGCCCCTTTAAACTGGAAAAAGAAACCCAGAATCAGATGATATTAGCAAAAAATGAGGACTACTATTTTGCGGATAATATAAAATTTGATCGTGTGATTTGCCACAATGTGGCTGACATTAACTCCATCTATAACATGCTTTCCAATGGAGAAATCTATTATCAGGATGGTTTGGCCCCTGAGGCAACCTTGAATGCCATTCTTGACAGTAATAAAAATATGGCCCATTTAAAAATGTTTGATCCCGGCGCGATCGGCTTAGTATTTAACCTGGAAAAAGAGATATGGACTCCGGAGGTGCGACAGGCCTTTCAGTATATTTTCAATCGTGAGGAAATGAAGAATGCAGGTAATAAATATGCCATTACCAGTGAATTCCCTCTGATCGGAATGGCGCCGAGCGAAGCAAAAAGCTGGCTTGATTCTGCGGATTACGACGCATTACCAAGATACACTAAGGATTTACAGAAGGCGACACAACTGCTTGAATCGGCAGGCTGGGTAAAGCAAGGGGATAAATGGACCGTAAACGGACAGGCTGTGAAATTATCCTTAGGATATGACGGAAGCCATCCCGGTATGAGTGGTGTTGCAGAGGCTGTGGAAAGTGCTCTGAACGAGTTTGGTATTGAGATTTCTCTAAAGAGAGCCAATGATTTCGGCTCCTGGTTTGATACAGCAAAAGCAGGGGATAGCGTTTATGATTTTGTTGTAAACTGGACTGATTTGAATATGAGCTTTTCTTATCCGACGGGCTCCTTCCTCTATGTATATCGGGACATCAACGGTCCGATATTAAAGTTCCCTACCTTTACGGAGGAGGATTTTAATGCCGGCAAAATCGAAAAGAAGGATATTGGAAATATCGCCCTTGAATTTGAAAAGAGGGATAAAAGCGGGACCTTCTATGTAAAGGATGTCATGAGCAATTTGTATTACTATTCGGAAGAGGATTTAAAGGAAGTATTGGCGGATATGGTATTTGGTGCCGCAAATCAAAATTACGGTGTTCAGTTTTATCAGAATGTGACGGGCTCTTTTGTAGACTTTACAAAGATTGACGGGCTCCCTATGGAGGATAGGATGAAGGACAGCAGAAATGTAGCTTATGTACCTGAGGTGGGGTCGAAGGAGTTCTTTGATGTAGCAAGGACAAACCTGTATTTCTCACAGGGTATCAACTTCTCACTTAACTTTTACAAACCGAAGAAATAGAGGAGGATTTCGTTGAAAGCGAAGGGAAAAGAAGACATCAAAATAATAGCCCTATTGATACGGTTTATGAATAAAACTAGATTTTTCTGGAGGCGCTTAGTCATCGCCATATTCACCCTGGTATTAGTCGCAATCTTTGGTTTTTTATTAATAAAAATGATGCCCGGCAATCCGGTGGATACCTATGCGCAGAGCTTAATGATGGAACGAAGGATATCCTTTGAAGAAGCCAGAAGCTTAGCAAAATCTTTGTTGAATTATAATCCGGATGAAAGTGTATTTGTACAATTAGGTAATTATGTAAACGGCTTGCTGCATGGAAATCTTGGGATTTCCATGCGCAGACCGGACATAACGGTAAATGGATTGATCAAAGACTTTTTACCATGGACTTTATTTATATCAAGCATTTCCTTATTTCTTAGCTTTATCATCGGGATTTTCATGGGTTCTCATATGGCCTGGAAAAGAAAAGGAATGAGGGGAGGAGCCGCTTTATCCTACATTGTGGTGTCCGGTTCGATACCGGATTACCTATGGGGTATGATACTAATCTTTCTTCTGGGGGTTAGATTTAAAATTTTCCCGGTACAGGGCAACTATGATATTATGCTGGAGCTGGAAGGCTGGCCATGGCTGTTAAATGTGTTGTACCATGCAGCCCTGCCCGTATTAGCCTTCTCCATTGTTCAAATCGGCTCCTGGGCTCTATCCATGAGAGCAAGCTCCATCGGTGTATTGGGGGATGATTATATCTATGCAGCCAGAGCCAGGGGAATTCCGGAGAAAATCATCGTAAAAAGATACCTAAGGAAGAATGCGATGCTTCCGCTGATTACCTCCCTGGCGCTATCCTTTGCAGCTTTATTCGGAGGCTCGCCCTTGATGGAAACGATATTTAACTATCCGGGCCTGGGTCAACAGTTCGGTGGCTTTATGGGAGCGAGAGACTACTTTATTGTACAGGGGCTGATCCTATTTATGTCCTTTATGATTGTATTCGCCAATTTAATTGTTGACTCTTTGTATTCATTGATTGATCCTCGGATAAGGAGGAGTACCTGATGCTAAAAAGATTTATGAAATCCGCAGCCCGTAGAATAAAGAAAATGGTACAGCTTCTCTTTGCCAATAAAAAATCAACTGCAGGTTTGATCATAATGCTCTTTTTTGTTTTGATGGCTGCGGTTGGACCGGTCCTATTTAAGTATAATCCGATCACTGATGAAATGAATAAATATTTACCACCCTCAGCAAAGCATTGGTTCGGGACGGACAATTTAGGAAGGGATGTATTTCGCCAATTGGTGCATGGATCAAGGGATGTTCTGGTGATTGCGCTTCTCACCTCCTTTCTGACGGTCATTCTTGGAACAGTGATCGGAATGGTGTCCGGGCTTGTGGGAGGTGCTACCGATAAGGTAATCGGGGTCATAACGAATTTGTTCTTATCCATTCCAAGCTTTCCGATTCTGTTGATTCTCGCCTCATTCTTTACCATTGAGGACCCCTTCAGCTTTGCACTGGTGCTTTCTCTATGGGGTTGGGCGGGCTTAAGCAGGGCAATCAGGGCACAGATCAGCTCACTGAGAGAGCGAGATTTTATTCAAATCTGCAAAGTGATGGGACTTAGTAAAGTGCACATTATTTTTAATGAATTAATGCCTAACATAGCCTCTTATATCTTGATCAATTTCATCTTAATCATGCGTAATGCAATTACGGGCAGTGTAGGCATCATGATGCTTGGATTAGCCTCCTTCCAGCCTTCTAACTGGGGGGCAATGCTGCTTAGGGCAAAGGATTCAGGAGCCTTATTAATTCCTGAAGCAATCTATTTCTTATTTGCACCAATATTAGCTATTATGCTGTTCCAGATGGGGTCCATACTGTTGGCCCATGGGCTGGATGAAGCACTAAATCCAAGATTATCAGGGCAATAGGAGAACATATGGATAAGGAAATGCTATTAGAAAAGGGAAGAAGTAATGCTGTTACAATAAAGAAGCTAACGGTAGAATATAAGCTGAAAAAGTACGCAATTTGTGCAGCAAATACCATTGATTTGGACATAAAAAGAGGTAAAATGACAGCCCTCGTAGGTGAAAGCGGTAGTGGGAAAACAACAGTAGCCTCAGCATTACTGAATTGTATCTCAAAGCCGGGAGAGATTGTCTCAGGAGAGATTTATTTCCACGAGAGGGATGGAGGGATTACAGAGGTCAGTAAGCTGAAGGAAAAGGAGCTCAATGCCTTTCGCTGGAGCAAAATCTCGATGGTATTCCAAGGAGCGCAGAGCTCGTTGAATCCGGTCATGACGATCCTGGAGCATATATATGAAACCATGAAGGTACATATTCCTAAGACTACCAAGGCAGATGCGGTGAAAAGAGCCCAGGAGGTTTTAAGTATCGTAAATCTGAACCCTGAGAGAAGCATGAAGATGTATCCTCATGAATTATCCGGTGGAATGAAGCAGCGTGTCATGATCGCCATGAGCTTATTGCTGCATCCGGAGCTGATTATTCTGGACGAGCCGACTACTGCACTGGATGTTATTACACAGGATTACATATTTACAATATTAAAGAGAATTAACAGTGAAATGGGTATCTCAATGCTGCTCTTAACCCATGATATCTCCATTGTTGCAAAATTTACGGACTATATGGCAGTTATGTATGCCGGAAGACTTGTGGAATACAGTAGCACTCAAGCGGTTTTTGATCGGAAGGCCCACCCCTATACGCGGGGACTGATTATGGCAACCCCTTCCCTGTATGGTGATATCACACAGATGAAGCCAATCAAGGGTGCTCCTCCGAATCTGATGGAGCTGCCAAGGGGATGTGTCTTCCATCCGAGATGCCCTTATGCAGAGGAAATGTGCAGGCAAACGGTACCGGAACTAAAATCCATAGGGAATGAGCATTTATCACGATGCCTGAAAGAGGTGTACTAATGTCGAAGAACGATGTCCTGATGCAATTAAAGGATGTAAATATGGTATATGAAAAGGGAGGCGGAATCTTCTCATCAGATCGGTATTTTCATGTACTGAAAAATATCAATCTGGATATCAGAAAGGGTGAGATCCTTGCGCTGGTCGGAGAGAGCGGGTGCGGGAAGACGACATTAGGAAAAATCATTACGGGTCTGATAAAACCGACAAAGGGGGAAATTACCTTTGAAGGAGAGAACATATACCGCTTGCTGGGAATGAACACCAACTACAAGCAGAAGGTCCAATTTATTCAACAGGACTCTTATGCAGCGCTCAATCCGGTAAAAACAATTAAGGATTCCATGATGGCACCCATTCGGGTGCATCATAAGGAGTTAAGCTATGGGCAGAGTGAAAAACTGGCGGAGGAAATGTTAGAGCGGGTGGGCTTAACTCCGGCAGAGCAGTTTTTGTCAAAATACCCTCATCAGATGAGTGGAGGACAAAGGCAGAGAGTACTGATGGCGAGAGCCTTAACCATGGAACCAAAATTAATTGTTGCAGATGAGCCTGTTTCCATGATTGATGTCTCCATGAGATTGTCCATATTGAACTTAATGACAGAGCTTAATCGGGAGCTCGGTATCGCCTTTGTATATATCACCCATGATCTGTCAACAGCCCGTTATATCGCCAATTCCGGACGGATCTGTGTCATGTATCTTGGTGAGATTATGGAGCTTTCCTCCATGAAGCAGCTAATAGAAAGCCCGAAGCATCCCTATACGCAGGCCCTATTTTCTGCAGTTCCGGTACCTGATCCAAACAGTGCAGTCCATCATAAACCATTATTATTAAAAAGCATGGAGCTGATGAATCTGGAAGCGAGAAAGGACGGCTGTCCGTTTTATGCCAGATGTATCTATGGTCAGGAGCAGTGCCTGCAAAAGACAATTGCTTATAAAAATATGGAAGGTGCCTATGTGAAGTGCATCAATGAAGGAGTTCCCAAATGGCAAATATAAGCTTTTTTCTGAAATTTGCACTCGTGTTATTTATTCTGTCTGTTTTTACTTTATTTATCGTTGAACCAGGAACGTTGGAATTTAAAGTTACAATGGTTAGTGCAATCGTAACCCTTCTCATCTCAGTAGTCTGCATCTGGCTGATTGTGAAAAAGGATAGGGATTGATGCTAATAGATTAAATTTATTATAGGAGGATGTAGTATGAACGTGAAAAAAAGGTTATTAATGCTAGGTGTAACGCTTGTAATTTGTTTCGGGCTAATTGCCTGCGGAAAGAATGAGAAAGCAAAGGAGAACCTGACGCCTACGAAGGCACCACAGGAGCAGGATAACAAGACCGGTGAACCGGTGGCAGAGCAGCCGAAGGCTGAGGAGCCGGTGCAGGATGAAAAACCTGTTGGGAATAAGGTATATGTAGATTTTACCTTTGATGATTTAGAAGACGGAGCTGATATCCCTGATGTTGCCTCAGAAGGAGCAGGCTTTAAGGTAGTGAAGGATGAGAAGGGCAACGGCTGGGCAGTATCAAAAAATCCTGAAGACTGGGCTGCAATCTACTTTGGCACTCCTGATGAATCCGGAACTGAAATATTCCTTAAGGATTTTTGCATTGAAACCAAAGTGTACTTACCGGTAGAAAACAAAGGATTAAGTAACGATGGTGGTGTCCCCATGTTTGTTGCTGCAGAGGGCAGATATGATGCAGCCCTTGCCTGGGGAACAGAGGTATCCACTGTAAATCTGTGGAAGGCAGGGAATACGGATGGAGGTCCGATTGCTACCAATAATAAGAATGATTTCCCAGATCGTGGATGGGTAGCTGATTTTTCTCTTGAATCTGGAAACGAATATGTATATACTATTATTGGGCGTTATAGGGAGGATGAAGATGCGAATCAATATGTAACCTTGTCCATGTTTATCGATGATAAGCTTGTTTTAGAGCATGAGGTGCCTTATTGGGGCGGTGGCTTCGGACTTAGAGGATGGCAGTCTGATATTCGTTATGACTACATCAAAGTATCAGATGTTCCTGCTGTTTCACCGGATGGTATCGCCAGATAAGGATAAGGTGAAAATTCTTTCTTATAGTGAATGGATAGGAGATTATAGAGAATGGTTACATTAAGGGATGTAGCCCGAGAAGTGGGCACCTCGGTTTCTACTGTGTCAAGAGTGGTAAGAAATAGTGGTCATGTAAATGATGAATTGCGGGAGCAAATTCTTCAGGTGTGCAACAGACTGGGGTATATCCCAAACTCTAATGCCAAGAATCTGAGGTATGGCAAAAGTAACACCATTGGTATCATTGTTTCGGATATCAACAACTACTTTTACAATATCACCTTAGGTTATTTGGTTAATATACTGAGGGAGCATAAGTATCAGGTTCTGATTGGATATTCCTATGAGAACGTACAGATCGAATTGGAAGTACTGGAAATGCTTCTGGCAAATCGGGTGGATGCAATTATTATGACTCCGGTATCGGATGAAAATAGACGGCTGATCGATACGATTAGAAGCAGGGACATACCGATCGTTCAACTGTACCGAAAGGCTTATAAGGATATTGATTCCATCTGTGTGGATGACAGCTATGGTGCGTATTTAGCAACGAATCATATGATCAATAGTGGCTTTAAGCGTGTCGGTTTATTATCAATTAACATAAAGTTTACCCCCCATCGATCAGAGGGCTATAAACAGGCCTATAAGGAGCATGGCTTACCGATCGAAGAGGATTTGATTTTAAAGCTTCCGCCAAATGCTTCTACCGTGGAAGAGATCATGCGATTCATTACAAAAAACAATCCGGATGCTATTATAGCCGGTACAAACCTCTTGGGAATCGATACCTTAAAAGCAATTAAATCCTTAAAGCTGGAGCATTTTACCGAATCTCGTCTGGTGGTATTTGATGATATGCCCTGGATGGAGTTACTGGATGTATCTGCGGTAGCACAGCCAATTGAATTGTTGGCGCAAAAATGTGTTTACACTATCTTAGCTGCGTTGGCAGGAACGGACAGCTCAGAGGTCATAGAGGATAAGGTGGTTCCCTGTCTGGTGGTTCGTAAGAAATAATTATGATGAAGCCTTATGTCTTATCATAAAATGATGGGCTGCTTCAAAACTCCAATGTTTCTGAACAGAGTTTTGAAGCAGCCCCCTTTTGTGTTTTAGGATTGAAGAGCGGTCAGAGATCAGTCATGGCAGAGCAATTTCTCACATGGCTTTCTGGATTAGAAGAGCTAAGTATTCTCCCCTAAGCAAATATGAATTCAGCATAAAATATAGCTGAAACAGAATTGATTTTGGTATATAATGTGAATAGAAGGAGTTAATCCTATACCGGCAATTCTTAGGGGTGCTTGATAGGGCAGGATTAATTTGCTTTATATTACTACATAGAATGGACATGCGAAAGGTGGGCGAAGGGTAATGTGCGTATACACGATAAAATGCGGACGAGAAGAGATGCAAATTGATAAGATCAAGAAAATGCTGGAACAGACCTATTGGGCAGATCAACGGGATATGGCAACCATCAAAAAATCAATGGAGCATTCCTTATGCTATGGTGCTTTTTTGAAGGATAGCGGAGAGCAAATAGGTTTTTTGAGAATTATTACAGATTATGCAACAACCTTTTATCTTTGTGATGTGATTGTGGATGTAAACTATCGAGGCTTGGGAATAGGAAAAGCAATGATGAATGCAATACAAAACAATAAGGAAGTGTTTTCCCTCAAAGGATTTTTGGTTACCCGGGATGCCCATGACTTATATCGGAAGTATGGCTTTCAAGAGGGCGGAAGCAATTTTATGGGGAAGGCCAGCGAGGAAGCTTCAAGGGTTTAGAGCTCCGGATATCCCCTTGAACCAATATGATAGGAGGGTGCAGGTGAATCAAAAGAAAATCGGGACAAAGGACATGGAACAGGCATTGATCTATCAGCAGTTCTTAAATCGTGAATATACGAATAAACACCTTCCCTATGAAAGGGAGATGGAATTCTACCGATGCGTACAAGCCGGGGATCTGAAGCGTGTGCAGTCCCTTATGAAGCCCTTAGCCGGTGACGGCTTTGGTACCTTAAGCAAGGATTCTATCCGGAATTTGAAATATCATTTGATTATCACAATCGCCATGATTTCTCGCTTTTGTATTGAGGGAGGGATGGAGAAGGAAACAGCCTATAATCTCAGTGATATTTTTATCAATCGGACAGATTTATGTAACGCAGAGAAAGAGATCAAGGCCCTGCACCGGGAAATTATTCTATATTATACGAGAAAGATGAAGCAGCTGAAGCAGCAGCATTTGTATTCAAAGCCTGTGATTCGGAGCCTGGATTATATTTATGATCATTTGCATGAGAGGATTACATTGACCGGCATCGCAGCCCATCTGTCCCTGACCCCCCAATACTTCTCCCGGCTGTTTCGAAAGGAAACAGGAGTGACCTTAAGCGAATACATGATGCGTAAACGGATTGAGGCGGCACAGAATATGCTGAAGTATTCGAACTATTCGGCGGTAGAAATCAGTAATTACTTAAACTTTAGCTCCCATAGTCATTTTGTACATAAGTTTCACCAGTATTCCGGGACGACCCCGAAGACTTATCAAGATATGTACTCTTCCAAGAAATCCTTTGTACAGGATAAATAACTGATATAAATGTTAAATATATGATATCATCAGTATCCAATTTTTTGTATAATAGCATTAGATCATTGCGAAGCATCGGATCAGTTTCTATTGTCCAATCAATAGATAGATCTCCCGGAGCTAACAGGTTGCGACCAGGGCTTAAGCAAGGAAAAAAAATTTTGATGATAAGGCAAAGGAATAGACCGCGATGAGAGAATTTAAGGGATATCAAAAGGGAGTTAATTTAGGAGGATGGCTGTCACAGTGTTGCCATGAAAAGGAGCATTATGAAACCTTTATAGAAGAGAAGGATATCGCTACGATTGCTACTTGGGGCGTGGACCATGTCAGACTGCCGATTGATTATGTTGTCTTACAAAACGATGAGGGCGTTCTGCTTACAGAGGGGTTTTCGTATATAGACCGATGCATTCAGTGGTGTGATGCCCATGGCTTAAATTTAATACTGGACTTACATAGGACAAAGGGGTTTGCCTTTGATTCCGGAGAGTTTGAATTCTTTGACCGGGAGGAGCTCCAGGATAGTTTTTATGCTCTGTGGGAAAGGCTTGCTCAGTTATATGGGAGCTATCATGAGAAGGTCTCCTTTGAGCTATTGAATGAGATTACAGATAAAAAGTATGCCGAGATTTGGAATAAAATTGCAAGAAACACGA
>JAEYRK010000100.1 GCA_023435645.1 Bacillota bacterium | reverse complement strand
AGATAATGAAACAAAAGAAGACATCAAAGCATTAGTCAAAGCAACTGCCATTAATGATATTATGGACAGCTTTAAAGACCTAGTGAAAGATTTAAAAGATTCTAAGTCTAAAGCAATGGTAGAACAGGCAGCAAGCTTGACAATGCTAAAAGTTGGAACAATAGACATAAGTAAAAAATTAGTTAAGACTGAAAAAGGTGTTGCGAAAGTACAGGTTACCACTGATTTAGCAAAACAGTTACTAGAAAAGGCTTCTTTGGTTGCAGAAATTGACAAGATAATAGCTTCCTATAATAAGAAAGTAAAAACAGAGGTTAATTTCAAGAAGCATGTAACTCTTAATTTACCGACGATCAAAAGTGACAAGGCGGTATATGTAGAGTTGTCTTCAGCAGATGTCAAGAAGTTAAGCAAAAAGGTGGAAGCAATTACAGTATCTTCATCAATTCTAGAAATTGATGTATCGCTTAAAGCATTAGAAGCTATGAAAGCAGATAAAATTGCAATAACCGCATCAAAATCTTCAACAGTTTCAAAAGAATTAAAGAAAATTGCTGGAAAGAATGAAGTATACACTGTAACATGTGCTAAAACAACTGGTAAGAAAACTTCTTCCGTATTAAAGTTAAGTGCAGCGAGCAAAATAGCAATCCCTGTGGACATTAAGAAGTTCAATACAAAAACAGTTACAGTAAAATGCGTGCAAAACGGAAAAGTTGTAAAAACTATTAACGCAAAAGTCGATAAAACAGCAAAAGCACTTGTCTTTGATAGTAAGTATTTCGGAGATTTTATTATTGTTAACTAAATGATACCAGAAGTATATTAAAAATATCCTTTAATAGGAGTAAAATGTATCCTGTATCGTAGACAAAGGATAGAGACCGTGCTTACAAAAATATACCCTATAATGTGGACATTTAATAAAGTCTACCCTATAGGGTATATTTATTTAAGTATAGAAGGGTTTTTACCACATAACTATTCGTTAAACATAGGTTTAGCGAATAGTATGGTATACGACAACTATGAGGAAGCCCGCCCTAAAACCAGTCTTCCTCTCCATCATTTCTGCTTATGTATGAAGTCTTTCAGATATTCATCCGTTGTCATTACATGAATACCCTCGCTTTGTAATTTCTGATTCCATTCCTTAATCAATTGATCTGCATCATTATGAAAGGTACTATGTGCATCACTGATCAGATTTATAGAGTAACCTAATTTTATTCCATCCGTACAAGCCGCCTGTACACAGCCGTTTGTAACTAAACCGGTAATCACTATGTTATCGATGTGTTTATCATCAAGCATTGATTGAAACGCATTCTCTTTGAATACACTGCTATGTTCTTTATCAAGTATTATATCCGTTTCATTCATAATTAATTCGCCACAAAGCTGCCATCCATTTGAATTTCGCTGCAAAAAGCTTTGATTGGCATGTCGAAAGTAAAAAACGGGCAAATGTAATGAGTGGAAATACTCAATCAGCCGATTTATATTCTTTATTATCTCTTGTCCTCTGTAAACCTGCCGCTGTAATATTCCTTCTTGTATGTCGATGACCAATAAAGCCGTTTGATTCATGATCAATCCACCTTTCACTTTGTTAAATAAATAACAATAAGTGTACCATAACGATCAATTCATGGACACCATCGCCCAGTTATCGATGTTTTCAAAGCCCAGCTGATGATAGATCCGTCCTGCCTTTGGATTATCATAAAATAAGCATAAGGTCCTACCCTCGGACATCACATCCTTACATAGCTTTGTAAGACACATTCTCATATAGCCTCTACACCTATAGTCAGGTAAGGTGGCAACCCCCACGACCATAGCAGATTTTGAATTTTCTGCAGCGGTCTGCGCAATGGATATCATCTCACCTTTCTCATTTTCAATATAATAAATTCGTCCGGTTCCGGTACTGATCTTTTGCTTGATTTTATCAACGGTATCAGTTAACTGGAATTCTTCGATTTGTTTGATCAATTCATGTACTCTTTCAGCGTCCTCCTCCACTGCTTTTTTGATGGGAATTGGAGAATCACTATGATCCAGATGATCCGGATTCCTTAGCTCACAGAAATAAGTAGATTTTATATTGTGAGCTGGCAATACCTTGTCAAATTTCCTTACAACACTTTCCTTTCCTGACAACATAATCCGTCCGGGACTGCTAACGATTATATTTTTAAACTCGCTTATATCGAATTTAGGATCAGTAAAGTATGGGATATAGCTCTCGTAGAAGCGTAACAGAACACCTTCCAATGCCCCATCCTCAGTAAATTGTCCCCACAGGGTCTGAAATTCTTCCTGAAAGCCAAAAGCTTCAATATCGCCTATGATAAATAAATTAATGGAGGGCTCACCACTTAGGAAGCTTAAAACTACTGCTCTATCATTTTCTGTTAAAATTCTAATCATATCTGTCTCCCATATGCATTTTATTTAATGAATCATATTGCTGTGATATTCTTGTAGATGATTATGAATGAAATTCCTTGATCAAATAAATCCTACAAATCAATCCTATTAAAGGTTCAGCCTGGTCAATTACAGTTTGATATATCTATGCAGGAGCACTTCCTACCGACTGCTCCGGTACAAGGTATAATCCTGCATTTCCCTGATAAAACCGGCATTTGACAGCGCTTCTGCTGCTTCCTTCGGATATTGCTTTACTGTGATTCTGTTAAGGGATGAATAAATGCGTCTCCTGGCATAATCCTCAGTGAAACTCTTCAGAGCCTCTGCTAGATACGCTGCATCAAAAACCCGCAGTACCTTACCCTGTCGTTCGAACACAGCAATCGGAACACCGGAACGAAGGGCAACCACGTTACCCGGTATATTCATAAAGCTCCGCTCCTGCTTATGGGGAAGGCTCTTACCCCAGGGTTGTGCAGGGTCTATGGCTGATAGCCAGAAAAGCTCAGTATCTGACTGCTCTAAGGCATACAGGGTCCCTTCAAAGTCCTTATCCCTTATGAACTGAATTCCTGATAAGCCTTCGATGAAGTAGCCCCTTCGAACACGACCGGTATATTCCCACACACGCAGTGTTTCCAAGGCAGTGCTCCAGGGCAGACCCTGAAGGGTCTCACGGCTTAGGATAATCGCGCGGTCAAAGGCCCGCTCCAGCTGTTGTTCAATGGTAAGGGGAATGAGTGGACGGGTAATCTCCCATCTCCCATTGGTCATTGCCTTCGCACGGATACCGGCACGTTCCTTGGCAGAGCTTTTATTTAACTTATCCCGGTTCAGCCACTGTCTGACCGGAGCAAAGCTGTCGGCACAAACGAGACCCTTCTCAGCCAGGTCAAGCAAGATATCATAGGGGGATAATCCACCAATCAAACTACTAAGCCGTTGCATAAAGCTGGCACCTCTTTTTAATAGGGCATCATATATAATTCTCTCATTTCCCTCCAGGGTTTCCAGTACAGATGTTTGATCCGCTTCCCAATCAATCTCATCATAGGAATGAAAGCCTAAGCCTGCTTCTATCGTCATACTCCAAAACATATTTCCCTGGGACAGGAGGTTATCCAGTAGCTCCGGGCGGTAATTTGTAATTCTGGCAGGCAGTAGAGTATTTTCCCATAGCTCCGGTGGATAGCTCTGACCACACAGCTGCCTTAAGGAGCGTTCCAGCTGATCTGCCGGAGGAGCTGCAATTCTCAGCCGGTTTATCAGTAACGAAGCATAGCGTTCAGAAGGAAGTGTTTTGATTTGTCGTCTTCGACTCTTGATTGTCTCCTGACGGGCACGGTCATATAGTTCTGCATGATAATAGAGCCCGTCACTTATCACTGCCTTCCCTTGTTCACATAAGGCGGTCAGAAGCTTTTCGGCGGTAGCATCGGACCAGAGGTAACGTTCTCCAACACCCTCCGGGGATTGTGGCCCTCGGTAACGTAATAACCTGGCCACCAGCTGCTTTCTGATTTCTGTTTCTGCCTGCTCTAATGCAGATTTATACTTTTCCTCCTGTTCTGCTGCGATCCAGAGCCCCGGCTCAATATATAAGGCCTGACCCCGCTTGGCTAGAAGCTCCAGCCATTCAATCGGAACCTCCAGTTCCCCGGCAATCAGATCACCCTCCATCATTAACAAGGAATGTAGCTGCTTCTCATCCTCAGGAAGCCGCCTGCGTTCTGACACTCTTGCCAGTTCCTCCGCTGCAGGAGCTAGCAGCCTTGTTTTTTGAACCGCTTCCTCTGCAGCACGGTGGATACTGACCGGAGTCGGTGTATAATCATAGAGAAAGGTTCCTTCTGCCTGTCTTCTAAAGGGAAGCGCCATGGGGGATGGCTTCTCTGAAAATACCTCATAGACCTTAATCTTGCCGGAACGTATTCCGTTTAGGACATACTCTACTCCTGCCAGATCCCAATAATCCTCCAGGCATTCCCGTTTGGTTTCACGAATCAGAGGATGCTTCTCATATTGGATGATATGATCTAACAGCTCTGCGCTACGGAGCCTCTGTACCCATAGGGGCTGTCGTCCGGTCTTCCTGACCCCCATAAGTAGTGCTCTGGCAGAATTATAGCGGAAGGTCATATTAAAGATTGGAGTGGCGGGAAGTATAGCTTCCAGGATTGGTCTTGCATCCTCCGGCTTAAGGCCCTGTAATAGACCCTCAGGAATCTCACAGGATCCATAGGGGAACAGCAGGAAACCGTCATCATCATCAAAATGACTGATATTGGTCTTTGTCAGTCTCTTAGCAGCCTCAGCTGCCAGGATCGCCAGGGGGGAATTGACTTGTTTACCAAAAACCGAATGAACCATCATCTGATGGCTTCCGGTATCATCTGTAAAATGCTCAATATAAATCGTATGGTCATCGGGTAGGATACTTGCAGCCTCCATCTGACGCTTCACAAAATCTGCTGCATGGGAGGCTGTAATCTCATCGAGTCCTAAGCCACGCAGCTCCTCCTCTAAGGAATCACTTTCCTTGGCCTCAGCCAGTCTGCCCAGGATTTTTCCGAAAGCCAGACCGGTCTGCAGACTACGACCCTTCTTTTCTCCCTTCCAGAAGGGTGCCTGAGCACCGTAATGACTGGACGGGGTAACAATAATGGAATCCTTTTGAATGCTTTGAATCTTCCAAGCGAAGCTTCCTAAGAGAAATTTATCACCGGGACTTGCTTCGAAGATGAATTCCTCGTCTAACTCACCGATCTTAACACCGTTTTCAGTCTTAACTGCAAATAAACCCATATCCGGAATCGTTCCGGCAGCTGAGACTGCCAGCATCCTGCTATAGGGATCCCCTTCTACCCTTTCATGGATTCTGTCATAGAGAATTCTTGGACGGACAGGAAGCTCCCGTTCATGTTCGTAATCCCCTGCCAGCATGCATAAGACTTCCTTGACATCCTCCTTGGTAACCTCTCGAAAGGGATAAGCCCGGGGGAGAATCTCCATTACCTCATCCAGGTCATAGCCGTCTCCGGTTGCCATGGAGACCAGATGCTGCGCCAATACATCGAGACATAGCCTGGGAGGGCGGGAATATTCAATTCCACCGCTTCGGGCCACCTCTGCGGTCAAACCGCTATATAATCCCTCAGAGGAGGTTCTTGGAAAGATATGCATGACGCTGGTACGACCGGGACTATGACCGGCACGACCCAGCCTCTGCATCGTACTGGAGATGGAACGGGGACAACCGATTTGAAATACCAGATCAATGTCGCCCACATCAATTCCCAGCTCCATCGATGAGGTGGCACATAATAATCGTAGAGTTCCGTTCCTCAGGGCGTGCTCTACCTCGAATCGATGCTCCTTCGAGAGGCTGCCATGATGGGTACGGGCAAAACCGTCCCCACCCAGCTGGTTAACATAGTAGGCCAGCTTCTCAGCATAAGCTCTACCATCCAAAAAGGCGATTACACTCCGAGCACCTTCACAATGCTTATAAACAGTACTTGCTAGCTCATACCAGATATATTCACGTTTGATACCATTTGGATCGGTGTAAGGGCTGGTAACCAGTAGCTCTACCTCCTTGTGCATCTTTGGTGCTACAATGGTTACCTGCTCCGGAGAAAGGTACTGTGCGGCGGTACTTAAGGGCTCTATGGTGGCCGACAGACCAATCCGCTGCAGTGGCTGTGGACATAGCTTGTCCAGTCGCGCAATAGAAAGCATCAGATGTGCTCCCCGTTTGGAATCAATCAGGGCATGCAGTTCATCCAGAATGATCGCCTTCGCAGTTTTTAACATCTTCTGTCCTGATTTACTGGTCAGGAGCAGATATAAGGATTCCGGTGTAGTTATTAGGATATGGGGAGGTGTCTTCACCATACTCCTCCGTTCATTCTGCGGGGTATCACCGGTTCGGATTGCGATATTGAGATTATATGGAGTTGCCCTTGTGGAGGAACTCCTCAAGGAATCCTGGGAGATAGAAACCCTACGTTCTTCTTCAAAAATCCCGTTTAAGGGTCTTCGGAGATTTTCTCTAATGTCACCGGCCAGAGATTTTAAAGGTGATACATAAATCAACTGAAGCTCTTGTTTCAGGCTTCCCTCCCGGGCCTGTGCCTTCAAGCGGTCCAAGAATACCAGAAAGGCGGACAGGGTCTTACCGGTACCGGTTGGAGCTGAAACTAGTGTATGACCACCGGATGCGATGGCAGGCCAAGCCTCCTCTTGGACAGCAGTCGGAGGACCAAGATTATTTGAAAACCATTGGGCAGTTAAGGGATGGAATAGGCTAAGGGAGCTCATCCTAAGAAACCTCCTATCAACATAAAATGTTTATAAACCAGGAATATTCACTTGATATAACATTCCTTAATGATCGAATATTCAGTAGTTGCATCAGATGATCTAGGGCTATGTTGTTAAAAATATTCCACCGAGTCCTTTGATCTCCGAATTAACTATACGAACCATTCAACAAAAAAGACTAATTAACAAATCAGATCAAACATATAGGCCAACAATACAGACCGACGATACAGACCAATCAACGATACAGACCAATCAACAATACAGACCAATCAACAATACAGATCAATCAACAATACAGATCAACCATATAGACCAACAATACAGATCAACGATACAGACCAAGGATTGATTAATCAATTCATTTAAATTATTATAACATTTTTTGAAGTATTAATCAGCATAATTTTCCAAAGAAAAATACAAAAGGTCTTCAAAGATGGTGGTACGGACTGTATTTGCTGCAAACATTAAATTATTCCACCCCATTTTCTATGGGCTAAACGATTCATACCATTATGGATATTTCCAAATGCTTGAAGCTAAAGTAACTGGGGACACACCTACATAGCTGTTGCTTTATTTTATCTATGATACAAATATAAAAACCGCAGGCTCACCTGCGGTTTATTTGATCGCTATATTATAATCTCTGTTCTCCAATAATCCGTTCCAGCTCCAAAATCTCTGCTCGGGATAATTCCTGATTCTTCAGGAAATCGGTGAGAAAGGTGCTTAAGGATCCATTGTATAATTTATTCAATAATACCTTTGTTTCAATATTCTGTACGGTGCGTTTAGATACAGTGGCTCTGCATAAGAAGCCGGGATCCTCCCTCTTCACTGCTCCCTTATCAATCAATCGTTTTATCACTGTATAAGTCGTATTCTTCTCCCATCCGATGTATTCCTTGATGATCTTTGAAATATCCTTAGCAGCCAACACCTTATTAGACCATAATAATTCCATGATATTAAGTTCGCCCTCATGAAGCCGTAGATCTGGCAACGACATTTGATTAACCTCCCGGTACACCGAATTATTATAATCCTACATAAGTAGAACTTAGAAAAACAATAACTTATAGGAATACGCAATATGTCAAAAATGATTGCATCTACATATGTAGTTTAGAGTCCGCAAATCAATTCTATAATGATAGAATTGATTTGTCAATCACTTTCTTAAGAATTTCGTAAACAATTAGTAATATTTTGGATTACAGACAGAACACAGCATAATAGGGAACGTATTTTACCTGATTACTATATTCGAAATTCTTGGAGGATATTTTAACTGCATAGGGAAAGGGCTGCTTCTGCTTCAGAACACTGATGCTTTTTGACCTGGTATGTTTATCAATATGTACCTCGACAGGCAAAATATCATCCTCCCTAGGAAGAATAAATTCTATCTTAGCCATGGAATCTGACTCCCAGAACATCAGGGGATATCCTTTGGCATGGAAGGCCTGTGCAACATAATTCTCCAGTAATGCTTTTCTTACAATCGGGTCCTTAGGCAGGTAGCTCTCCTCAGTCAATCTGGTATATAAGAGGCCGGTATCCGGCAGGTATAATTTGAAATTTGCTCCGGCATCTCCTTCCAAGGTGGTTTCCTGATCGGAGCTATTACCGATCCTAAGCTGTTCTGAGGTTATCTTATTACATTGTAGAATATAATTGCAATCCTTTAGCTTTTGAATAGCTTCCCGGTACATCGCATGGGTGGTACCCTTGCGTATCTGCTTATATTGAAATTTCTTATTGGGCTTCATCAGCTGGAGCGTAAGGCTGTCATATACCTGGTTCATCTTCAGAGCATCATTATCCTGATATAGACGCAGTATGTAATCATGATAGGAACCGATTAGGAAACTATGCTGCTCTGCAATATTTGATAGAGAATTAAAATTCAAATACTCATTGACGGTTCCAGGCATCCCCCCAATCATCATATATAGATCATGAAGCACTAGCAGCTCCTTATGAACGATTTCAGGAAGAGGCTTATTTGCTTCAAAATGGGTCTGAATTGCCTCGACATACCAGTCATTGGCTGTGGCCAATAGAAATTCATCAAATTCCAAAGGGACTACGGGCAGGACATGGAAAATGGACTGCTGAGCTTCTATTAAGGGAAGACTTGTTATTGCAATAATTCTGGGAAATTCGCTACTTTCTCTATCTCTTATAGATGCCAGATAGGTGTATACCTCTGGGCAGAATGCAATTTCATCCAGGATTAAAAGCCTACCGGAGACTTCCGTCCCTTCGGATAGATCAAAATACTTCAAAAGCTTACTCGTTGTCTCCTGCGGATTTTGATTACGGAAAAGCTCATGGGCTGCAGGGCGCCGCTCCAAATTTAGGTATAGAATATGTTCATAGAAGGACTTGGCAAAATCATAAGCCAAATAGGTTTTCCCAACTCCCTTGGCGCCGGTCAGCAGTACAGGTTTGTACTCCGGATTCAGATTCCAATTCATTAACCCATCGATCACTTTTCTCTTCAACGTTATTACCCCTTACTGTCGTCTTAATTTCTCTAACAAATCGGTAAAATAGTTCGGAAGCGGTGCTGTAAACTCCATATATTCTTTCGTCGTCGGATGCAGAAAGCCAAGAACTCCGGCATGCAGAGTCTGTCCCTCCAACCGGAAGGGATCCTTTTCAGGTCCATATACCGTATCACCCAGGAGTGGATGACGGATACTTGCCATATGAACCCTGATCTGATGGGTGCGGCCGGTTTCCAGAGAGCATTCGATATAGGCATATCGATTGCCAAGGTTTTCAATCACTCTGTAATTGGTAGCTGCATATTTACCGTTTTTATGATTGATCGCCATCCTCTTGCGGTCCCGCTCATGTCTTCCAATCGGAGCCTCCACTCTTCCGCTCTCAGTCTGGAAGGAATGATAGACAATTGCCTGATATTTTCTTGTGATCGAATGAACCTTCAACTGTTCTGCGATTAATTGATGTGCCTTATCATTCTTACAGACAACCATGACGCCGGTAGTATCCTTGTCAATGCGGTGAACGATACCCGGTCTTAAGACTCCGTTAATTCCGGATAATTCTCCCTGGCAATGATACAGCAAGGCATTGACTAGAGTACCGGAGGTATGTCCTGCTGCTGGATGGACGACCATCCCTTTTTGCTTATTAATAAGGATGAGGTCCTTGTCCTCGTAAAGAATATCAAGCGGAAGCTCCTCAGGGACGATCTCAGCCTCCTTTGGCTCGGGAAGGGATAAGGTAATAGTCTGGTCTGCTTTTATCTTTAAATTGGCCTTTACAGGCTTTCCGCCTACCAAGATATGACCCTCATCGATCAGCTTCTGGATATAGGAACGGGATAACTCGGTCAAGACCTCCGACAGGTACTTATCGATTCGAAGCCCCTGATATTCATTTTCAACGGTAAGCGTGGTTTCCTGCCCCTGTTCCGGCAGCTCTAAAACATCATCATCCATGCTCATTCGTCCTTTCCGGATTCATCGTTATTGTCTGTTTTCTTCTTTCTTCTAAAAACATCATCAATAAATGCCAGGTCCTTTTCCTTGTAATAAAAGAGAACCAGGACAACCAAAAGGGCACAGGATACGGTGAGGCACATGTCAGCAAAATTAAAGATCGGGAAATCAATCAGCTCAAAATAAATAAAGTCAACAACATATCCTAAGGAGATGCGATCAATAAAATTCCCGATTGCACCTGCCATGATGAAAATCCAGATCAGACGGATCGGTGTATATTTCTTTCCTGTAGGGAGCTTCAGATAAAAATAGGTCAACAGGAGCATCAAAACAAGAGTAAAGAGTATCAGAAAGCTCATTTTTCCGCTTAAAATCCCCCATACCGCGCCATTGTTTTCATGGTATTGGAGCTTTAAGACCTTAGGTATAATAGAAAAGGGCCCCTGTTCCCGTAGAAGGGTTTTTGCCCAGAGCTTTGAGCCCTGGTCCACCGCAATCAATAGTATAAATAATAGAAAATATCCAATTCGCTGCTTCATGCTGCCTCCGCCTGCCGCCATCCAAGCAGGTGCATGTTCACCTGTTAGCGCGACTTAATCTTTTTGTTTGTTTACTAAAGCTATACTACCAAAATACAAAACCTAAAATTAAAGTCTATATACAAAGTCTAAATACAAAGTCGAATACAAAACCTTAATACATAATCAAAATAGATCATACAAGCTACATCAATCAAGATGAAAAGAACATAAGACCTAAGTCAATAATAATCCAACAATATTAATTACATTTTTTAAAAAAGTACAATAATCCTCAATCATATGAAGAGATACTTTCCTTTAATTCAGGAGAGAACGGATAGCTCCCAGAAGCTCTGACTTTGTCACAGTGGGATCAATAAATGCAGCTCCGAGGCCCTGTAGCAGGATAAACCGGATTTTGTCCCCATCCATCTTCTTGTCGAGCCGGGTTACTTCATAGATCTCCTCCGCTTTAGGACCATGGAGGCTGACCGGCTGATGATAGCTTCTGATTGTGTTCACGATATCCTCATATTCTTCCAAGGAGATATATTCTCGTTGATAGGACAGATAACCGGCGGCTGCCATGCCGAGGGATACACATTCTCCATGGAGTAGGGAGAAATTCATAAGCTTCTCGATGGAATGTCCGATGGTGTGACCGAAATTCAGGAGGGCACGATCCCCTAATTCCTTAGGATCCTTCTCTACAACTGCCTTCTTGATCAGGCAGCTGACGCGTATCATCTCCCTCAATACCTCCAGCTGTTTTTGCTGGATGCCTTCCCTGTTCTCCTTCAGCCATACATAATAGCTTCTATCCTTAATCAGTCCATGCTTTATGATTTCCCCCATCCCTGAGTAATAATCACGATCAGGGAGGCTGAGCAAGGTTGACAGGTTCATATAGACCAGCTTTGGCTGATGAAAGGCACCAACCATATTCTTATAGGCAAGGAAATCGACACCGGTCTTACCGCCGATGCTGGAATCCACCATAGCAAGCAATGAAGTGGGAAGCTGGAGAAATCTTATTCCCCTTAGATAGGTAGCTGCAGTATAGCCGGTCAGATCTCCGACAACACCTCCACCCAGAGCGACTAATACATCATTGCGGTCAAAGCCGGCATGAATTAGTCGGGAATAGCATTCCTGAACCGTGGAAAGGTTCTTGTTTACTTCTCCAGATGGCATGATAAAGCTATCCACATGGTTGGATAATGACTTGAATAAGGAGATAGTTTCCTCCAGATAATAGCTCCCGACCTTACTGTCTGTAACAATCATGAATTTGCGACCCCGCATACCCAGCTGATCGACTGCAACGGTTAGCTTACCGAAGTCCTTCTCCAGCATGATATCATACGATGGCAGCTTCTCATTATAAACTGTAATCGCTTCACTCATAAAGCCGGTTTTCTTCATCCCAGTTCCTCCAATCAAAAAAATTGCATAACCACATCCTATAACCCTAAGACGAGGTTATGCTGTCTCTTCCTCCGTGCTATCTATGTATTATATCTGTGTATATATCGAGTATATCTCTATGAATTTATTCTACTCCATATACAACAAGCGTTCAAGACAAGCAGTTAAATCTAATCCACCAGATGAATGAATTCAAAACCGTCCTCGGTTCGAATGCTTTGTTCCTTCGTATCCTTTATCATTTCAAACTGCTTGAGCTCTAACTCCTCGGGACTCTCCTCGAACTGTCTAGGTTCCTTCAGGGCTTCAGAGATCTGCTCCTCCCGATACATAAAGTCATTGGTATTAATCATAAAGCTCTCGCTATTAATCAGCTTCAGCTGCGCATTCAGAAGGTTCTCAAACTGTATCCGAAAGAAATCATATTGATGAATCAGATTTAGGGTTTTATGCTCAAGAAGCTCAATATTTTTCGTGGACTGAGCCTTTATCTGATCAGCCTTAGCGCGGGCCTCCAATTCAATTGCTTCTGCCTCCCGAAGGGCTGTCGCTTTGATGTCCTGTGAGGTCTTCTCCGCAAGAATCAGGGCCTTTTGTAGGGTCTTTTCTATTGATTGGTAATAACGGATGCTTTCTTCCAGCTCTTCTGTTTTCTTCTTCAGGTCTTCCTTCTCATGGAATAGAAGCTCATAATCAGCAGAAAGCTCATTTAAGAGCTGTTCCATCTCCTTCTTATCTAGCCCGTGTCCGCTTTTCAGCTTATTACGCAGCTCCGATGGTGTAAACATCGCATCAACCTCCCCTATTCTAATCTGACGAAGGAGCTCAATCGGCTTGTTACTCATACAATAAAAGCTTCACCGAATATCTGCCCTTCTTCGTCTGGTAATTCGTACCGTCATAGATAAATTTGCCATAGCCCCGTACAGAAACGATATCCTTCTCCTTCAGCTGATAGCTATTGGATAGAACCTCCCGACTGTTGACGAATACCTTACCACCCTCGATCAATCCGGTCATGCTGCTTCTGGAGCTTTTAAAGGCTATCGATAGGATACTATCAAGTCTGACAGAGGATACGGTTCCCGTAAGCTCTCTTAATTTCGGTTTATATATAAAATCCTTGCCAGAGCTGATGGCGGCTCGGATTGTAGTATGCTTAACCTTACTTAGCTGTTCAGTGATAAAGCTGCTGATTGGTTTCGTACAAAATAGAAAGGCTTCATTCTCTTGAATCAGAATATCACCGACCTTAGAACGGTCAATTCCTAAATTAAGGATTGCACCCAGAAAGTCACGGTGAGTTAATGTATCACTGAATTTGCGATTGGCGGGGGTAAGCTTGATACAGGCAATCGGCCAATCCAGTTCCTCTAGATCCGTGCCATCCTCATCACCACAAAAACAAAGTATTTTCCTCTCGGCGTCTTCAAAACCTCCGTAAGTAAAATACTTTATCTTCGGTAATTCCTGTTTCATACTCATAAATATGCTCTGCTCATTTAGATTTAGGAAATCCGAGAAGATGCTTCCTCCCCTGAAGTCAGCTGATATTGCCATATCCTGAAAACGTCTTCGTAAAATCTGTTCGTCCTTGTCCATAACCGTAAGCTAGAATTTAGATTGGAAAGTAGGGGGTTCAAAGCCTCTTTCCTGAATCAAATCAAGATAATCACCGGAAATATCCACAGTATCGGGAGATACAATAAAGATACAGCTGGAAATCCGATGGAGCTTACCATTAATAGCATAGACTGACCCGGAGATGAAATCCATCGTGCGCTGTGCAAGCTTATCATCAAATCCTTCCAGATTAATGACTGTTGCCCTTCCTGTCAATAGCATGTCACAAATTACTTGGGAATCTTCAAAGGACGTTGGCTTCATGATGCAAACCTCAAGTCCCTTGGGGGTTGTTCTGATGGGTACAACCTTTCCTGCAGTACTTCTCTCCATTCTTGACATCCTCTCTTTTTTAAGGTCGCCCGGAGCCGGAGTAGCAGGGATCTGACTTTTCGGAAGCTCTTCTGCAGTGTCAATCTTCTCAGCCCTTCGTTCCAATCGTCTGGCCCTCTTCTGCTCCTTTTCGGCCTCTTCATTCAGGTAATCATCATAATCCTCTTCTTCATCTGTTAATTTCATTTGATTCAGAAAATTCTTGAAAATATTAGGCATTATAGTCTCTCCAATCTATGTTTACTATACTGATATAGAATAATCACGTTCCCCGAAAATGCCTGTCCCGACCCGGACCATGGTAGCACCCTCTTCCACCGCAACCTCATAATCTCCGGTCATACCCATAGAGAGAATATTGAACTGATTCTGGTCATTATTCCCTTTAAGGTAATTATCAATGTTTTTTGATTTTATGTCAATAAATAATTCTCGCAATTTCCTAAAATACTTCCTATTTTTTTCAGGATCCTCCACATAGGGGGCAATTGTCATCAGACCCCTTACTCTGAGATGGGAAAGCTTCAGAAGTTCTTCAATCAAAGGACCGGTTTCCTCCACAGTCACACCATATTTCGTTTCCTCTTCAGCGATATTAACTTCTACTAAAATATCACAGATCATTGACAGCTTTGCCGCTGCTTCATCAATTGCCTGCCCCAAACGGAGAGAATCGACGGAATGTATCAGAACAGCCTTATCAATCACCTGCTTCACCTTATTTCTCTGAAGATGACCAATCAGATGCCAACGGATATCCGCATGAAGGCCATCCTTGAACTCCTGGTATTTCATCGATAACTCCTGGACCTTATTTTCACCAAAATCACGAATTCCGAGGGAATATGCCTCTTCCAGCATGGGAACCGGCTTAGTCTTGCTGACAGCAATAAGGGTTATCTCGGATCGGTCCCGCCCGGTACGGTCGCAGGCTGCTTGAATCCGCCTCTCTATCTCCTGAATCCGTTCTTTCATTTTTTATGTCCCCTTTCTATGTGATTGCTATGTTATGCGATGCTTATCTTCGGTATGCTTACAAAGAGGGTTTTGCAGGACCAAAGGATCTGATAGGTTACAGTATCACTTGAACTCTTAATATATGATTTTTTGCTCCACTGCAGTTGATCCGTCCAAAGCGATATGATCATAGAGGGACACCCCATAGGAGGTGTTCTTTTTTATGATACAATAGGCCTCATTCTGATACAGCGGTTCTATACGCTTGAATACAGCATAACCCATGTTGACATTGAATACGCCGGTCAGCTTTTTTGTTAAGGACAGCTGATATCGCTTGCCTTCCGTGGATGTGATCCAGGTACCGGATGAAAACAGTCTGGTATCTACATATCCATAGGCATCATCCTCATAGTATTTATCGGCTGCAATAAAGGTAAAGTTTACTTCTCCATTCTCGCTATAGGTCTCTTTGACCAGCCCGGTCTTACCGCTATCGGCACCAACCGTAAAGAAGTCCAAGGGTACCAGGTAGAAATCCTTCTCTACAATGGAGGATAAGGGTATTTTATAGCCCTTCTCAGAATCTAGATGAAGCATAACTCTCAGATAACGATCCTGGATATAATTTGGCAGGAGCTTGTCCATCGTAAGCCTTGCATAATAAGCGGAATCCTTCTGATAGAGACTGAGGGCTGCACTGATCTCCTGCTCATCCTTCTCAATGGTTAGGTTTATGGATGTTTTTCCGCTTAATCTGGTGTATTGCTCCTTACTGAGAGGAAGAATAATATGCCAGGTATCTGAGGTAATCAGTTTATACACAGGAGAATTCTGAGCTAGCATCTCAGTTGTACGAAGCTGTATCCGCTGATAGGATTCCTCTTGGAACATCTCAGGGGTAACCATATCTGCTGTTATGTTCTCGTAGGAATCTTGATAATATGTAACAATACCACTTCCTGAGCTTTGGATGACACCATAGGAAAAGGAAAGTCCTGTTTCCTCTTCAATCGTCCGACCCTCTTCTATCATTGTCTGGTTCAGCAGATCCAGTACAGTGCTCCGGGCTTCCTCCCGGAAGGAGTAAACAGGATCAAATTGACTATCTGAATAATTTGTCCTGAATTTATCCAGCTCATACAGAAACTGTGCATTTGTTTCATCGGAAACCTTTAAGGGGGTTTCACTTGACATAATCATGTCCATAATCTGACGGCTATCATCCACGGCATATACCGAGGTATTTTTTGCTATTCGGGCCCCATCCTTCTGGAAATAGGATATGTACCCTGCCCTGTCGGTATAGATGATTTCCTCCTCCCGAAGCACCAGTCCTGTGAACAGATTATCCTCAACATTAGCCCCTTCCTTCACCTCAAATATGGACATATGCTCTTTTGTGAAGTAGAGATAGATATTGATTGCCATATATAAAAACAGGATCGTAAATATGATTATTCCGATATTTACACTCCTGCGTTTTCTAAATTTCACCACTCTTTTGCTATTGCTCAAGGTAATAACCTCCCATTCCTTGAAAGTACAGTACTATTATACTTAAATTTACTTATAAAAACAAGTGGTCTCATTTTTAAATCAAGTATGAATAAAAACGAAAATTAAGGAAAATATATTAAAAGAAATAGTTCGTGAAGCAGTTTATTATGAAGTGCTTCACGAATAGGTATAAAGCATGAAGGAGGGTCATATATGAAAACATTGGATTATATTGCATTAATCCTTGTAGCCATCGGAGCTATTAACTGGGGCTTAATCGGTTTCTTCGATTTTGATCTGGTAAGAGTCATATTCGGTGATATGAGTATGGTTTCCAGAATTATCTATGCGCTTGTTGGTATCGCAGGCTTATATTCCTTAAGCTTCTTCGGCAGATTACGCAATGAAGACTGATAACATACAAGTATAAGTAAAAATGAATGAAATAAATTTAGGAGCGTCATTGAATAATGACGCTCCTTTATCATGTGCAATGTTAATGATACGCTTTATCAAGCTTACTTGCTCTTTGGAAAGGTCCGCAGATGTCTGGCGAACAATACCGATTTATTTATATATCCTATAAGGATACGATTACATTCTGTTTTAAGCTTTCCGGAAGCTGCTCTAAATTCAAAGATATACTCAATACAAAATCTACATGGAATTTGTTTGAGATCTTCTCCAGCGTATGGAAAACATGTTCAAGATTTTCATTTTCTACATAAGAAATATTGAGGAAACTGTCCAGATAGATGGACTGAATATCATGGTCGCAGGAAATAATACCGCAGAGAAATCCGATAAACTCACTTTGATTTTGAATGAAGAAGTCTCTAATATTGATTAGCCTTATCTTATTGCTTAGCTCATACATATGCTTGATATTCTTATCAATATAAACAATATCACCTTTTGCTGTCTTAACCTCTGTGTTTACTTTCTCGATCAGGATCTTTGTCTTACCTTTACCCTTCTCGCCTGCAATAATCTGTATCATGGTAATCTCCTCCTTATGATGGGCGCATCGTAGATTGCGGTGCCAATAATACTAGATGAATTGATGATCCAACACATCCGCCATGAAGTTGTACTATTTTGATAAAAAATCTTACCTGATATGTTAATTATAGTACAGAACTAACGAAAAGACAACTACAAAATCCATTCTACATAAGTAGATTTGCGAGTCGAAATGCTAATTTCTTCTTATATAGGAGTATAATTTTGTCATCTCAGTATAGAGCTTTGTTTCGTCCCCCGCTTTCATGATTAAGGAGATATAATTAGAATTATTCTCATCCTGAACCAGCACGACAAGGCAATTACCTGCCTTATAAGTAGTTCCTGATTTTCCGCCCTTCATCCTCAGACCCTCAGGCATCTCCTGAAGCTCCTTCAGATAATGATTCGTCGTTAGGAAGGTTTTTTCCTTTGAATTGCCTGCCACATCCTTATAGGCTACAGTAAATGTGCTCTGGCCGATCATGGTAAGAAAGGAATCATATTTCATCAGCTCTTGAAAAACAAGATAAACGTCATAGGCAGTCGTATAATGATTCTCATCATGTAGACCGGTGGCATTGACAAAATTTGAATGAATTGCTCCAAGCTTTTTCGCTTCCTCATTCATCAGGCCTGCAAACTGCTCCTCACTGCCTCCAAGATACTCAGCCACAGCGATGGCAGCATCATTCCCGGAATAGACCAGCATACAGTTCAACAAGGCCTCTAGAGTCATGGTATCGCCCTCTTCAAAGCCACACTTCTTCGCATAAGGATCCGGGATATGGGAGGCCTGATAGCTGATGGTTATGGTATCGGTAAGCTCACCGCGCTTTAATGCGACTAATGTAGAAAACAGCTTCGTAAGACTGGCCGGGTAAAGTCTCTCATAGATATTCTTGGCATAGAGCGATTTCCCTCCGGTCACATCGATCAATAGCGCTGCACCGGACTCTAAATCATCATTACTTGAGGTGACCTCCTCCTGCGGGATTAATACCAAATCCTTAGCAAAAAAACCCTGCTCAGATAAATTAATTCCGGAAGAATATCCTTCAGAGGTAACAGTCTCCTGATAGGATAAGAACCCGTCGGAGGATTTTTGACAGCCAACCAGCAATAATATGATGGAAGCAGTCAGAATCAGATATCGAATTCTCATTATTATCCACCCTTTGTCATTAGTTTCCCATAGAATCAGGACTTAAATATTTCACGCCAATCCAGATCTCCACGATCCAGAGCCTTAATCAAAAGCTCTGCGGTAGCCAGATTTGTAGCTAGCGGTATATTATGCTTGTCGCATAGCTGGAAGATGTTATTTACATCAGGTTCATGGGATTTTGGAGAAAGTGGATCCCGTAAGAAGATTACAAGATCAATCTGGTTGTGTTCAATCTGGGATCCCAGCTGCTGCTCTCCACCCAGATGTCCGGCAAGATACTTATGGATGCTTAAATTAGTAACTTCCTCTATCAGACGCCCTGTGGTACCGGTTGCATAAAGTACATGCTTACTTAGGATACCACGGTAAGCGATGCAGAAATTCTGCATCAATTTTTTCTTAGCGTCATGGGCTATCATGCCAATATTCATGGAAACCTCCATTCTGCCGCCTTAGGCAGCGTATATGCTTAAGCAAAAATCATTGCTTTTCAACTTCTTTTATTGGAACCTAAAAGTCCCCTCTGGTCCCGGATTTTTTCGGCTGCAGACTAATATTCATGATCATACCGATAGCAATCATGCTGCTCATCAGGGAGCTTAGTCCTGAGCTTAGGAAAGGAAGTGGGATACCGGTATTCGGCAGGATACTGGTTGCTACACCGATATTTACGAATACCTGGAAAGCAAACCAGGAGGCTATACCAACAGCAATCAGCATCCCCAATCGATCCGCAGCTCTTCGGGCAGTATTTAAACAGATGAACACTACGGATAAGAATAGCAGGAGGACGATACAGCTCCCGATAAAGCCTAATTCTTCACCCGCGACAGAGAAGATAAAATCACTTTCTGAAATTGGAACTCTTTTATAGCCTCGAAATTCTCCAGAGGCATCTGTCAACCTTTTTCCCAGAAGCTGTCCGGAGCCTATGGCTTGAACTGAGTTATCCTGCTGATACATAAGATCAGGATATTCCTCCGGACTTAGGATGGAGAGGATTCTACCCTGCTGGTAAGGGCTTAGTAGGACCTGATAATCCTGCTGTACATACCAGAAGATTCCGATAAAGGCAGGGATTCCGACCAATAGTACAGGCAATATAATTTTCCAGCTCAGACCTGCACAGAACAGGATTGCCAAAAACACCATCATCAATACGATGCTGGTAGACAAATCTGTTTGAGTCAAAATCAGATAGGTCGGTATTCCCATAGCGATTAATGAGATGAGAAGGAATAATGCATTATTAATCTTATGCTTGAATACCGTAAACAGTTTAGCGAAAAAAATGATAGTTATGATTTTACTGAGCTCGGAGGGCTGGAACTCCATAAACTTAAAATCGAGCCACCGCTGTGCATAGTTTCTACTGACCCCTACCAGTTTAACCAAAATCAGAAGAGCTAAATTAATTAGGTAAAAAACGATATAAAACTTACTCACAAAATGATAATCCACTAGGGAGATGAAAACAACCATGATTAAGGCAGCAAAAAAACCAACAATCTGCTTAAGAAACAGGTTTTCACCCTCCGCTTGCACCTGCTTGATCAGGAAAGAGCCGATGAAGCCCATGGTTGTTATAATAATGAGTAAAAGATAGTTATATCGTTTAAAATCATAATTTTTGAATTTGAACATGAAGTAATCATCCTTATTTCTTAGGAGATCTTATATCCTTGATCGGAATATTTGCAAACAGGGCAGGAACAGCACCATTATTGGATTCGGACTCTGTCTGTGTAATCTTGATATCCAGTCCCTCTAAGTCAATTTCAATATATTTTGATATCACAGCAATGATATCATTCTTGATTTGTTCCATGATCTCCGGTGAGCAACCGGCACGATCCGATACCAGTACCAGTTTCAACCTGTCCTTTGCAATACTGCCGGTTCCCTTTTTTTTGAAAAAATCTGCAAAGCCCATTATGAATACCTCCCCCTAGTTTTTCTTTCGTTTACCAAACAACTTGCCAAAGATGGAAGACCTTCCATTCAGATCCATAAACGGTATATCTTCTCCGGTAATCCTTCTGGCAATATTCATATATGCCTTGCCTGCTAAGGTTTCGGAACCTACCAAGGGCTCGCCCTGGTTGGTAGAAACAACGATGTTCTCATCATCAGGAACTATACCGATCAAATCAATTGCAAGAATCTCACATACATCCTCACTTGACATCATATCTCCACGCTTTACCATATCCATACGAAGACGGTTCACAATCAAATGGGACTGCTTCAGCTCGTTGGCTTCCAGAAGCCCAATGATACGATCCGCGTCTCTAACTGCGGATACTTCGGGAGTGGTAACTACTAATGCTCTGTCGGCACCGGCAATTGCATTCTTGAAGCCCTGTTCAATTCCGGCCGGACAGTCCATTAATATGTAGTCAAATTCATCCTTCAGCTCATCTGCGAGCTTTTTCATTTGTTCGGGAGTGACGGCATTCTTATCCCTAGTCTGAGCAGAAGGCAGCAGATATAGGTTTGGATAACGCTTATCCTTAATCAGAGCATTCCTTATTCTGCAGGTTCCTTCAATTACATCGACAAGATTATAGACAATCCTGTTCTCAAGACCCATGACAACATCCAGGTTTCTTAATCCGATATCGGTATCAATCAGTACTACCTTCTTGTCCAGCATTGCCAGGCCGGTTCCAACATTAGCGGTTGTTGTGGTCTTTCCGACTCCGCCCTTACCCGATGTAACAACAATAACTTCTCCCATACTTTCCTATCCTCCAGTTCTTACGGAGAACCTCATCCTTAGTGAAGGTTCTGATCCGTGCTTTGCTAATTCTATCAATGAATTATAAATTGATATCATTTAAAACATTTTTATTCAGAGGCTCGATATAGATATTTCCATCCTCCAGGAAGGCAATCTTTGCTTCCTTACTTGCCTCCTTCACCGGATGATCCGGTGATCTGGCAATCGTATCTGCGATTCTGATCTGCATTGGTCTCATATCCAGGGCAACCACAAAGGCATTTGTATTACCACAGGCACCGGCAAAGGCATTTCCCTTCAGGGAGCCCAAAACAATAATATTACCCTTGGATACGACTCTGGCTCCATGATTCACATCACCGATGATGATGACACTGGTTTCAAACTCTAAGGATGCTCCGGATCGCAGGATACCCTTATAGAATTGTCCGGTATTATTCTCCAGCTCCATTAACCTCTGATTTAATGTTTTACGGAAGGCTTCTTCTGTCTCTGCATCATTATCGATGACACAGACAATATGCATGTCCGCATTTTCATTAATAATGTCCAGGAGCTCCTTCTGTTCTTCGTTTGTCAGCTTTCGGCCCTCAAAGCTGATGGCCATTTTGGCTTTCTCAAAAAATTTACTGGATTCCTTAAATTTCTCGGCCATCAGTAATTTGATTACCTCGAAGTCTTCTTCCGGGCTCAGCACAACAATAATACCGTACTTATTTCCTTTTATGATTACTGAATTATTCATTGTACTCATTGGCTTCTCCTTCTTGCATAGTTGTGTACCTTAAAATGTTAATCCGAAAAAGCAGCGATATTGTTCTCCGGCAGGGAGGCTTCCTTCTCTACCAATGCCTCAGGATCCTCCAGATCAAAATACAGGCGATAGACATCCCTGGCCAGCTCCGCTGCGTTACCGGAGGTATATCCGTTTGGTATAACGGTGGTTACCGATATCTCCGGATTCTGATAAGGAGCATAGGATACGAACAAGGCATTATTAAAATTCACCTTACTGATCTGAGAGGTACCGGTCTTACAGGCTACTGTTACACCAAGATTCTTGTACAGGCTATAAACAGAACCTCCCGGTGTATTTGCTACAGAATACATTCCCTCCTGCACAGCATCCCAATAGGCAGGACTAATATCGGTCAGATCCTTATACACATTGGCATTGTTCTGAAGTATTACGTTGCCGTCCTTATCTACGATTTTATCCAGTAGAGTAAGATCATAATTAATACCGCGGTTCGCTAAGGTTGTTACATATCTGGATAGCTGGATCGGGGTATAAGCACTGGTACCCTGCCCGATCGTGGAGCGGACCGGATCATCATCAGAAACCTGGGGACTCATTTCACTGAGCTCCACTCCGGAGGTAGTATCCAGTCCAAACATGGAGGCATATTTCCGAAGCTTATCTAATCCCAGCTGTTCATTATATTTACCGGATCCATCTTTACTTAAGCGGAATCCGACCTCATAGAAGAAATAGTTACAGGACACCTTAATGGCATCCGTAATATCAACGGAACCATGAGAGTGGGGGTAAATATGGCATTTTGCCGGTGGCTGAATATCCTCAAAGATACCGAGATCCTTAATCTTCTCAGTTGGTGTGATCACTCCCTCCATCAAACCTGCAAAGGAGGTAACCATCTTAAAGGTGGATCCGGGAGCAGTTCTCTGCTGCATCGGACGGTTCATCCAAGGAAGGGATTTGTCTGTAAACAGCCAGTTATAATACTTAGAATCGACTTTATTTGCTAATTTATTATTATCATAGCTGGGATAAGTCACCATTGCAAGTACATCTCCGGTCTTTACATCCGTAATGACAACGGAGCCGCTGCAGGGCTCTAGTGCGAGCATCGCAGGGGTGATTTCCAGGGAAGTGATCTTCGATCTCATGAATTGATAGGCAGAGATGCTTCCATTTTCCAATGATCTTACATCTCCCTCATTATATTCTAACACACCTTGGGCGAATAATAAAAGACAAATTTCTTTTCCCGATAATTTATACGAAAATACCAAATTCCGGTATATCTTTTTATTAAAAGTGCCATCCTTCATCAGAATATCCTTAGTTGTAGCAATCAACTTCTGATAAAGCTCCTCCGAGGTATAGAATTCCCCTTTATTTACACCGAGCTTGGAAAGATCGATGTAATTACTGGAGATGGCATGATATAAAAAGCTATTCAGAGGTGTTTTATTATTTACGTAGGATTTATAGATTTCATCCTCTGCCGGAATCTGATTTTTTAGCAAAATTTCATTTTTAATCAATACCTCATAGAAGTATTTCAGGTAATCCTCCATCACACCGGACTTATGGTCCAGTATTGTATTCTCCGGTGCAAGCAGGGAATCCAGTTGTTCGAAGACATCCTCCAGCTCAGTTTGATACTTCGCATAGGTCTGCTTCTCCAGCTCTGAGGCGGTACTATCATTAAAATGTGTCGTATCAATAATATTATTATTGATTAGGGCATAATACACCTCGTAAATCGGAGTTGTGATTTCACTGGCACTTTCTCCCTTGGAGCCATAGTCTAAATCCGGAACTATTTTGGATAAGAGGATACCGGCAATCTTCTTCTCCAGGATATGATAGGTGGATTTTTGAAGGTCACTGTCAATGGTCAGATAGATGTCATTGCCTGCTGAGGGATCCTTGCGGTCCACCACACCAATTACCTTATTTCCGGTATTGACAGTAACGGTCTCAGTTCCCTTCGTTCCCCTTAAATAGGCTTCATATTCCTTTTCCAGACCGGTTTTCCCAACGATATCCGTGGTATTGTAGTATTCTCCTTCGGCATTTAACAGCTCCAGCTCTTCTGCACTGATTTGTCCTGTGTAGCCAAGGATATGGGCGAAATAAACGCTGTCCTGATAGGTGCGCTGGGTCAGCTGCTGGATCTCGACACCGGGGAGCTCCGCACTGCTCTCCATGACATGAGCTACAGTATTGTCATTCACCTTATTTGCCACTGTGATCCTAAGATATTTCGGATAATTGCAGTGCAGGGCATAACGAACGTTCATAATATCCAAGGTTTCTGCAACCGTATACTCATCTGAAATTCCGAACATTTCTGTATAATTATCTCCGGTACCATTTTTCAGGAACTCATAGACTTCCTTTGCAGTAGCATTCACCTGATATTCCTTGAGCTGCTTCTTGTCGTCCAGAACAAAGGTATAGACATTCTTTTTAAATCTGGTCAGGGCTGTGCCAGAGATGGTAAATTCCAGCTCATTATTCTCTGTCTGAATAATCGGAAATTCATTATAAAGCTCATCACCGTTTTCTTTGATGATTTGGATCAGATGATGGATCACAGCATTCCTTTCTTCATTGGTTTCGATCTCGGTACTGTCTACCATAGTCACAGAATAGGATAAAACATTGGAGGCCAGAAGCTTCCCGTTTCTGTCATAGATATTGCCCCTTGTGCTCTTGATCTCACGCTTCTGGTTATCCCGAAAGTTCTCCTCCTTAGCAATGGTGGGACCCTGAACGATCTGCAGTACAAACAGACGATGTACCAGTATCGAAAACAGTGCTATATAAATCAAGGTAATTGGGAACAGTCTTGACTTTATGATTCGTTTCAGGAAATCCATAAATACATCCAGCATAATATCCTCCAATATCTAATTACAAAGGAATAACAGTTACGAAATACTTATTTCACTTGCTCCTCCTCAGGAGATCGATCTAAGCGATTGTTTATCATATGTAGCAGCTTATAAAGCAGCACAGAGACTGCAACGGTATAGATTACCTCCGGTAGGATAAATCGCCTGAAATAATACCAGAAATTCAATCTGCTTCTTAACAGAAATTCGAACACATAATAGAAAAAACCATAGAAGAAATCACAGACTGCCACAAAGAGGATGGGCAATGTAAAATCATCATTCGAATAAAACCTGTTCAGAAAGCCGATGAAATAACCGATCAGAAGATAAAGCAGCGCATATAGTCCTACGACATGGCCAAAGATCAGATCCACAAACAGTCCGCTGAAGAATCCGATCAGAAGACCTGTATTCCTGCCCCTCATATAGGCCGTGGAAACAACCAGAATCAAAAGCAGATTCGGCATAATCCCAGCCAAGCTAATATAATGGAACATGGAGCTCTGAAGAACAAAGCATATGATAATTTCTAAAATGTATACAATAACTCTTTTCATGACTCCCCTGCTTTTCTATTCCGTATTAGGTTCCTTTCCGATGGAAGGGTCCTCATCGATTAAGGGCTCCTTCAGCTGTGTGATAATCAGAACCTCGTTCAATCTCTCAAAATCCACCACTGGTGTCAGATATGCCGTTTTTGTCATATTACTGGAATCAAGCTTAATACCATGGACATATCCGATGAGTATTCCCTGAAGGAATTTATCGCTAATATGTGAGGTGATTATCTCATAATTATCTTCTATCTCCGCATCCTTGCTGATCAGCTCCACCCGGATTTTACCCTCATCCATCAGCTTAAGATCCCCTTTGACGATACAGGTGTCAGAGGTTTTTAAAAACATACCGCTGACATTACTTTTATCGTCTATGATGGAACGGACGATGGAGTAATTATAATGGGCCTCAATAATGATTCCGGCCAGACCGTTTCCAGCCAGTACATTCATATCCTTTGCAAGGCCATCTCTGGTTCCCTTGTCAATTGTGAATACGTTATACCAGTTATTGGTATCCTTACTAATGACCCGGGCTGCTACCTTAGGATAATCCAAATACTTCTGATCCAGCAGGTATAGCTCCCGTAGCTCATCCAATTCATATTTATCCTGGAGAAGAAGCTTGTTTTCATAGGAAAGCAGATTCACCTGATCCCTTAGCTCTTCGTTTTCCTTCAGTAAATCCTTCATACTGGTAAAGACATTCATCTTTTCGGAGATAAAGCTGCCAACTGAATTGATCCCTCTTTGCATCGGGGTCACAACGGTACCTGTCGCATTTCTAACCGGCGACAGTACGCCTCCGTATCGATAGGATAAGAATATCAGACCAAAACAGAGTACGATTAGAATAATAAGCAAATGCTTCGGATTTACATGGATCTTTGTCCTGCGTCTCATAATATCTCCTAACCAAACAGGCTGTAGTAAGCTTTTGTTTGCCCGACAAAACGATCAGGGCAGCAAAGGTGCAATTTACCTGTGTTTAATTTACAATGGTTTTAGGCCGTAAGGCATCAGAAAGGGAGTGAAGCTTATGGTCCTCCATAATCTTACCGAGCCCCTTCACAACAGTTTTGGATGGGTCTTCACAGATATTAATTTTAAGATCCGTTTCCTTATGAAGTAGCTCATTCAGTCCGAATATCTTGGCAGACCCGCCTGTAATATAGATACCGCTATCTATAATATCCGAGGATATCTCTGGGGGAGTACGCTCCAGGATAATCCGGATGGCATCCGTAATATTATACATATATTCCGAAATAGCTTCATACACCGTTCTGGAATCTACTTCCATTTCAACCGGAAGTCCGGTGACTACATCCCTACCGAAAACCTTAACGGAGGCCTCAACTAAAGGAAGTGCACAGGCCAGCTTCTTCTTAATATTTTCAGCAGTTTTATCACCGATATAGAGGTTGAATTTTCTTTTCACGATTCCTTTGATGGCCTCATCCAGCTTATTCCCGCCAACGGGAATTAATTTACTCAAGACGATACCACCTAGGGATAGGATGGATACCTCGGTCGTATCGGCACCGATATCCACGATCATAACACCTCTGGCTGTCATGATATCAAGTCCTGCACCCACGGCATCCGCAAGGGGCTTCTCCACAATCCTGATATGTCCTGCCTTCAGATTTGAGCTGGCAATGAGATCATAGAAGGATCTTCGCTCCACCTCGGTAATAGCGGTCGGTGTTGCCACGATATAATCCGCAGAACCGGGTCTCTTGGAGTTGCTGATTCTCATCATGAAATGCTGTAATAAGGACATCATATTTGCCACATCTGCGATGACACCGCTTCTTACGGGATAAGTGACCTTTATATTGGAGGGTGCCTTCTCGTACATATCAAAGGCATCATCGCCGGAGGCTATTACCGTCTTCCTGTCTGCAATTGCGATGATATTACGCTCGTCCAGTACGATTCCCTGTCCCTTTTTATAAATTTTAATGGTACTGGTACCGAAATCTATCCCATATACTTTTGATGCCATACTATAGCTACCTCCTATGAACTTAATTGTCAGGTTGATGATATGTCTTATCATAAGGTCTGTTCGGCTACAATAGTCCTTGCTCCTTCAGACTGATATATTTATTATCGCCAATAATAATATGATCCATAAGCGTAATTCCCACGAAATTACCTGCTTCCTTGATTCGCTTGGTCACCCGCAGATCTTCGGCACTGGGTGAGGGGTCACCGCTGGGATGGTTATGGATCAGGATGATATTCACAGCCTCCTGCTTCAGAGCCTGCACAAAAATCTCCCTGGCCGGCATAATGGAGGTATTCACCGTTCCCGATGATATCACCATATCCTTAATGAGCTTACTCTTTGAATCAAGTAGTACAAGAAGGATCTGTTCCCGACTCAGGTGACGCATATCCTGCATATAATAATCGGCCACACTCTTTGGGGTGACCAGCCTTAGGCTTTCTCTGTGAATTTCCTTCGCCATCCGTTTCGTAAGCTCTGTAAGACAGAGAAGCTCGATAGCCTTCACTCTTCCGATCCCGTTGATTTTGGTAAGCTCCTTCATCGTCAGATAATTCAGACCCTTTAAACCGGAATTGGCTTCCGGGTAATTCAAGAGCTTTACAGCCAAATCAATCGATCGCAGGTTCTTCGTACCTGTTCGAAGGATGACTGCCAAAAGCTCCGCATCGGATAAATAGGCAGCACCGTACCTTTCGCATTTCTCATAGGGGCGCTCGGAAAGGGGCAGCTCCTTCACAGTTAGATAATCTTCCTTCATGGAATCCTCCTTCATTTCTCTCTCCAGGAAATCAGTCGGTCCATGACTTGTAATCTAAGCTAAAGCTTCTTATAAGCAAATACTGCAGCTATAATTCCAATAATACTTCCGATGGAAACTCGAATTCTTAATCCGAAATGAATTGCGATATCCCCCAGGCTAACACTGACAATGCCGCTTCCATCCGGTTTTCCGATTGCAAAATCAAAACCGTAATTTAACCAGGACAGGAAATCAACACCCTTGGCCAGGGAACCCAGAAAGCTTCCCAGCACAATCCCTGTAAGAACTAACAGGAACAATGCCCACTTATTCTTGCTGTTTGTCCTTGCCATATTATCCTCCAAGCCGGTCTGCACCGGGTCTGTCATTGAAATCAGGAATAACTTTTATTGCATGATCTGCAGAGCTTAAATGCATATATGGTAGCAGATGCATTGATGTAGGATGAAAGCGCTGCATATTAAGGTGGATCAATTTCATTTAACATTTTAACATAAAATGTATGGATTGTATACTGAAATCAAACAGTTTGGCTCTTAGATTGTAATGAGCCCCTTCTCCAATAATTTCTGCAGGGATAAGAGAATACCATACTTTGCATGGTACCAGGTCAGACCTCCCTGGAAGAAAACAGTATAGGGTGGCTTAATCGGAGCATCTGCGGAAAGCTCAATTGAGGAGCCTTGTACAAAGGCACCGGCTGCCATAATCACATCACACTGGTAGCCGGGCATAGCCCAGGGCTCAGGATCTACATAGCTGTCCACCGGTGCCGCAGCCTGGATTCCCTTACAGAAGGCAATGACCGCTTCGGCTGAGTTTAAGGTAACAGCCTGAATAATATCATAGCGTTCTTCTGTTCCGTTCGGATGGACACCAAAACCGAAGCGCTCATACAGGCTTGCAGCGAAAATAGCGCCCTTTATGGCACCGGATACCACCTGGGGTGCCAAAAACAGTCCCTGAAACAGCTGTGCATTCAGTCCAAGGGTGGCTCCGACCTCTTTGCCCAGTCCGGGTGCCGTTAGGCGGTATGCTGCATTCTCGATATATTCCTTCCTACCGACGATATAGCCTCCGATCGGTGCCAGACCTCCGCCGGGGTTCTTAATAAGGGAGCCGACGCATAGATCCGCACCGACATCCGTCGGTTCTATCATTTCAACAAATTCTCCGTAGCAATTGTCTACCATACAGATGATATCCGGCTTACATTCCTTTAAGAAACGAATCAGCTCTCCGATTCTCTCTACCGATAGAGTCGGCCGGCTGGCATAGCCCTTAGATCTCTGAATCGAGGCCAGCTTCGTATTCGGACGGATGGCCGCTCTAATTCCTTCATAATCAAAGCTCCCATCTGACAAGAGGTCCACCTGCCGGTAGGTGATTCCATACTCTGCAAGTGAGCCCTTGGCCTCAGTAATTCCAATTACCCCCTCCAGAGTGTCATAGGGTTTACCGACCGGGGAGAGAATCTCATCTCCGGGCCTAAGATTTCCGGATAATGCCACAGTCAGGGCATGGGTACCACTGATCAGCTGAGGACGGACCAGGGCATCCTCTGTATGGAAGATCGCTGCATATACGCTTTCCAGGGTATCCCTTCCGATATCATTATAGCCATAGCCTGTGGTTGCGGCAAAATGAATATCACTGAGCCTGTTGGCCTGCATGGCCTTTAACACCTTTAATTGATTATATTCTGCAATCCTGTCAATCCAGGCAAATCTCTGATCAAGCTTCTCCTCTATCTCCATTCCAAGTTGGAGAAGCTTTGGAGCAATCCCCAGCTCCAGGTACATCTGTTCTATCTGATTATTTGACACTTTGATCCTCCTGAGTACATGAGTTTACATAATATTCTTATGCTAACATTTATTTGTTATATTCCTAAATGACCCTTCTGTCAATAAGTAATTGTTATCATCGAGAAATAATAAGTTTTTTTCCAGACACTAGAAATTCCTAACATGTAAGAATTACCTCTTCCTAATTCCTATGAGTATTCATGGACGATTGACAGGTCGGTACTTCTATGTGACCGAATAAATTCCCGCTTCCTTTAGTTTAAATAATAGGAAGGAAAGAATGTCCTCATCAGACTGGTACAGGTCCTTGTCCACCCAGATGACCTCCCGTTCTCTCTTAAACCAGGTAAGCTGACGCTTGGCAAAATGCCTGGTGTCCCTCTTTAGCAGGGTAATTGCCTCCTCCAGGGTGCACTCCCCTGCCAGATAAGCAAGAAGCTCCTTATAGCCGAGTCCCTGCATGGATACCAGATCTCTGGAATAGCCCTGCTCAGCCAGACTCCTTACTTCATCCAGAAGGCCCTGCTGAAGCATCTGATCAACACGTTGATTGATTGTCTCATAGAGCTTGGCACGATCCTTTGTCAGAACAAAATAGCAATACTTGTAGGGAGAAGCTTTCCCCCTCTGCTCCTCATTATGGACTGAAATTCTCTCACCCGTCAATCTGGCATATTCCAAGGCGCGGATGATCCGCTTTCCGTTATTCGGATGAATTGCCTTAGCACTTTCCGGATCCACCTGAAGTAACAGATTGTGCAGATACACACTTCCCTTTTCCTCTGCCAGTAGCTCCAGCTCTCTACGGTAGAAGTAATCTGTTTCATTCTCGGTAAAATCAATATCATAAAGCACTGCCTGAATATAGAATCCGGTACCGCCTACCAGAATAGGAAGCTTTCCCTTCTCATGGATTTGGTGGATATACTTCTTGGCATACTGTTGAAACCTCACCACATTAAATTCCTCATTCGGTTCAAATTCGCTGATCAGGTAATGAGGAACCGAGCCCATTTCCTCCCGGGAAATCTTTGCTGTGCCGATATCCATCTGCTTGTATACCTGCATGGAATCCGCAGAGATGATTTCTCCGTTCACTGCTTTCGCAAGGGAGAGGGAAAGGGCTGTTTTACCGACTGAGGTTGGTCCTGTTAAAATGATGATTGGCTTTTTTTCCATGGGCTGATCCTTACATTCCTTATTTTTACGATGCTATACTTATCTGCTATTTCTTATGGTGGAGCAATCTGTCCGTATGGATGAGATTTCCTGAGAAGGCTAAAGAATACGTTTGAATTTCTTCTCCAGCTCATACCGGCTCATGGAGATGATCACCGGTCTTCCATGGGGACAATGATAGGGATTCTCCAGGGTAAGGAGCTCCTTAATCAGGGCAGAGGCCTCCTCCACAGAGAGGCTGTGATTGGCCTTCACTGCGGCTTTACAGGATAGGGATGCTGTCTTCTCCAGAATGGAGCTGGCATTCAAGCTCTGTCCCATTAGTTCATCCGCCATCAGATCCAGAAATTCCTGAATCAGCTCCTTCTCCGAAAGGCCGTAAAGGTCGGCAGGAACCGCACGAACGGAGAATTCGTTACCACCGAAATTCTCAAACTCATACCCAAGGCGGGTAAGAATCTCCTGGTAACGCTGTAGAACCTCCTGCTCCCTTAAGGTCAGGGTAAGTACGATTGGCGGAAGCAGCAGCTGTGATTCGTTACCTTTATGCAAAGCAGCAGCCATAATTCTTTCATATAGCACCTTCTCATGGGCCGCATGCTGGTCGATGATATATAATTCCTTCTGATATTCAACCAACCAAAAGGTGCTGAATACCTGTCCGATGATCCGGTGCTCCTCCATAGCCTTCTTCGATAAGAAG